>NZ_LC735416.1:0-42645 GCF_034961445.1 Streptomyces yaizuensis | reverse complement strand
GGCCCGCATGATAGCGGCCAAGCTCGCTACCTCGCTCGCTAACACGCCCTCTATCTTGCGTGCTAGCTAGCTATCTATCAAAGGAGTACAGTGCCGGGCAAGCAAGAGGGGCCGGGCTGGGCCCGGCCCCTCATCCTGCGGCCTTCGGGCGGCTTCTGGCCGGTCGCTGCCCTGGGCCTCGATCCGTATGGAGGATCTGCCATGACTGTACTTCGTGACCCGTACGCCCCTCGCCCCGTGGGCTGGCCGCTCGTACCTGTCGAGCCGGCGGAGGGGTGGACGGTCCTGCCCCCGGTGCCGGCCTCGGACGTGGCGCCGGTGATCCCCATCGGCGGTCCGGGGCCGTCTGCGGCGGCGGAGCCTCCGCGACCGCTGCCGGTGGACGACCTGGTGGCGCTCGCGGCGGCACTCAACGTCCCCGGTGACGTGACGTACATGGACATCAGGGCGGCCGTCGCCGTCTAGGTCCGGCTGAACGGGAAGGGCCCCCGCCACTGCTCGGCGGGGGCCCTTCCTCCGTCTCCCGGATTTAGCATGTGCAAGCTAAGCCCCGGGCCGGGTCGCACCGATATAGTCCCGCGACGGCATGGCCTCCGCAATCGGCTGCAACTCGACCTTCCGCCCGGTGCGGGGGGCGTGTAGCACCCTGCCCTCACCTGCGTAAATCCCCACGTGATAGATCGCGGCCGGTCCCGACTTGGACCAGAACAGCAGATCGCCCGGCTTCAGGTCGTCCCGGTCGATGCGCCGGCTCGCCGTAGCCGCGTACTGGGCAGCGGCCACCCGGGGGAGTTTGACGGACGACCACCATGCGTACTGCGTCAGGGATGAGCAGTCGAAACCTGCGGTCGTGGCGGCCACACACCGCCCGTTCAGGTAGCCATTGCGCCCGTCACAGAACCCGTTGCTCGGGCCCCCGGGATTGCCTCCGCCCCATGAGTAGGGGATGCCTATCTGTTTGGCGCCCCGGCGTACGGCGTCGGCTCCGCTGCCGGTGCCCAGTCCGCTGATGCTGGAAACCGCGCTCGCCCACTTCGCCGCGTTGGCCGTGATGATCCGAACGTAGTGGTACGTCTGCCCCTTGGCGAACCGCTCGGGCGGAACCGCCTTGTAGTAGTCCACCCACCCCCACCCGGCGTTGTACCCGGCCAGGGACAGCCTGATGGGGGTGTCCTTGTACCCGCTGGTCTCGGCCCGCTTCACCATGGCGCACATGTACCGCCCCTGGGCCATGATGGCGTCCTCGGGGTCAAAGGCGGTGTTGTCGCCATCCCGGTCCATGTCCTCGTACCGGCCTTTGCCCTGCGTCTCCCATGTGGAGTCGATGAACTGGCTGATCCCTTTCGCCGTGCCGTAGTCGGTGGGCGGGCCCACTGCGTCCGGCCGGAAACCCGACTCCTGGTACCCCTGAGCGGCGAGCACGGCGGGGGAGAGGCGTCCGGGGCACTGAGCTGCTGACTTCTGGTACCACGGGGCCCACTTCCGGCCCTCCGGCGGCATCGCCGACACGTTCAGTCCGTCGATCATCCCGGCCCCGCCGGCCTCGTCTCCGGTCGCGTCCGCCCCGGCGCTCATCAGGACAAGCCCGATGATGGCGACGGGCAGAGCAACCACGGCGGCCACGGCGCCGGTTATGGCCTTCATTCCCTGACCTCCTGGCTCGCCCGGGGCGGCTGGCTCCGGATACGGCGGCGGTGTGTCTCCCGGCCGGCGTTCCATGCCTTCGTCCAGTCACGGACGCTCACGCCGTACGCGGGCGCCCATCGGGCGGGGTTCCTGACCCCGTACTTTCCTGTCTCGACTTTGCTCACCATCCCCGTACTGACGCCGACTTCGGCGGCCACGATCTTTTGCGTGACCCCTCGGCGGGCGCGTAGTTGTCTCAGTGACAAGTCCCCTGTTGGTGCGAGTTCGGCCACGTTGACGCTCAGCGCGGCGGCCAGGGCGCCGACGACCCGGGGGGAGGGGTTCCCCGGGCCGGCCTCGGCCTTTCGGACGGTGCCCGGCGTGACGCTGGCCATCAGGGCGAGCTGTTCACAACTCCACCCCCGTGCCTCCCTTTTGGAGCGCAGTAGGTCAGCACGGAAGCCGGTGAGACCGCTCGATGGACTCATGGACCCTCGTTGATTTATAGCAGCGATAGATGACAGTGGGTCATGGTAGCTTGACAGAGAGATCAAGTTACGGGGGTGCACGATGAGTCAACCGGCGTCTACTGAAGTTCGACGCCCCCCGGCCCACGAACGGTTCGCGGTCCTGGGCGCTCATGGCGGCGCGGGCACGTCAACCGTTACGAAGTGGCTCGACCCTGACGGGGCCCTCGGCTCGATAGAGCTCCGTCGCGGCGGCCGGCTGCCGCTCTATTACATTCCGGTCGTCGTGGCCCAGTCCACGGCTTTTGGGATGTCTCGCGCGGTCGATGCCGTGGGCCGGTGGCACCCGGAAGCGCCACGGCCGTACCTGGTCGTCGTCCGGGACGCTCCGCTGAGCCTGCCCAAGCCGGCCGTCTACCGAATGCGCACCATCACACCGCGGGTCCTGGGGATAGCTGAGGTCCCCTACCTGGCCGAACTGCGGGGCGTCGATACCCCCGGTGATGGCCTCGACCTGCGCGCCGTACAGAGAGCAGCCCGCGCTCTGCGGCGCTCGCTCGGCCTCGCCGAATAGGAGAATGCACGATGTTCATGAGCACGGTTCTCGATCTCGTGGCGCTGGCGCCCATGGAACCCACCCCGGGGACCGACTGGGACGCTCCGCCCAAGGCCCCTCCCGGCATGGGCTCGGTCATGCCGGAGTGGGTCGGTTGGGCAAAGTATTTCGCCATCGGTGGCGGCATCCTGGGCATGTCCGCCTGCGGCATCATGATGATGGTCGGCCGCCGCAACCGTAGCCACCTGTCTGCCGAAGGAGCGAACGGCCTGCTCTGGATCCTCGGCGGCCTGTCCGTGGTCACGCTGGCGGCCGGGGTCGTCCCCGGCATCGTGACCTGAGGCGGCCGGGATGACTCTCCATCTCCAACAGGCTGCCAACCGCCGGATGCGCCGGGCGGTCATTGTCCTCGTCGCTCTGGTCCTGGCCCTCGTCGCTGCTCTGGTCGTCATCGCCGTGACCGGTGATGACGACAGCGGCAAGGGCGCCGCTCCGGCGCCGGGGCCCTCCTCGGCTGCCCCGGCTCCTCAGCCGACTGCCACCGTGCCCGACGATGACAGCGGCTATGTGGCGCCGGACCGTACGGTCAAACTCCCGGACGGCCGGAGCAAGACGGCGGAGGGGCTGCGGGTCGGCTTCCCCCGTACCCCGGAAGGTGGGGCGGCCATGGCCGTGGCCTCGTCCCGGAATGCCTGGAGCCTCGACGCGGCAAAGATCCGGGCGGGCATCCTCGCGTACGCGGCTGCCCAGTACCGCACCTCGATGGCGGCGGCGGCTGAGGCCGGGGCCAAGGGCAACAGGCAGTTTGCAGGAATCCCGGACACCGGCCCGGTGCCGGACGGCGCCACGCTGACCGCGTGGCCCATCGGCGTCCAGTGGAAAGCTGTGGACTCCAGCACGGTGGATGTGCTGGTCCTGCTGCGGGTCACGCACGCGCCCAAGGCGGGCGCGGCGACCACCACGAAACTGATCGTGAGCCCCGGGCGGGCCGTGTGGGAAGACGGGGACTGGAAGGGTGCGGCAACCGACCCTTCGGCGGGCATCCCGGACCCCGTGGACGTGGGGACGGCGGCCTTCAATGACCATGGGTGGACCTCGATTCAGGAAGGGGACCGGCTGTGAAGGGGCTGCGGGTCCTGGCCCGTGTCGTCCCGCTCGTGGCGGTGGTCCTGGTGCTCGTCGGCCTCGGTGCCGCTCCGGCTGCCGCTGGCCCGGCTCCGGCGGCGGTGCCGGCGGCGGCGCCGGCCGTCCTGCCTACGGTGGACTGGTTGGGAATCACCAAATGCGCAACCTGGCTGATCCCGAACATGCCCAAAGCTCCGGACGGCCCCGTGGAATGCGTGAAAGTCGCAGTGAAGGGGGCGAAGGACGGAACCACGGCAGCGGCCAAAAAGCTCGGGGAAACCGTCATCGGTGACGCCGCCTCGTCCATGGCGGAATTCTCGCGCGACCTCATCAAAATCGGATTCACCTTCTGGCTTTCGACCGATTCCGTACAGGTAAAGGAATCCGGCGTACTCGGCGATCCGAACAAGCCGGATGACCCTACACGGTCGATCAGCCTTCATGCGCTCATGGTCGGCATCGGGGCAGGAATCGCCACCCTCCTGGCGATGGGCCAGGGAATCAAGATGATCATGCAGCGTTCCGGGGCTCCCTTTGGCCAACTCCTCCAAGGGCTCTTCATGAATGTGATCGTCTCGGCGGCCGGAGTGGGAGTCATTGACGCCCTGCTGGTTGCATCTGACCAACTCACCCGGGCAATCCTTCAAGTCGGCTTCGGGGACGACGATGTGCCGGACCGTATGGCACTCATCCTCCTGCCCTCCATCGGAAATCCGATGGGACTGCTAGTGATCGCCCTCATCGTCCTGATCATCGGTGGAATTCAACTCGTGATGCTGTTCCTCCGTCAGGCGGCCATCCCGATTCAAGCGCTCCTGCTGCCCATTGCCGGTGCCGGACAACTCGGCGGTGAAAGCGCACGCCAGTGGCTCCCGCGCCTCTTCACCGCCATCATGGTGATCATCACGTACAAGCCCATGGCGGCCCTGATCATCAGTGTGGGCTTTATTGAAATGAAGCACGGGCAAGGAATTATCGACTTCATCCGGGGAGTGGTCACCCTGGCACTTTCGATCATCGCCCTGAAATCCCTTCTCGCGCTTTTCGCTCCCCTCGGTCTGGCCATGGGGAACGCGGTCGCCTCCGGTGGCGCGAGCGGTGCCCTGAGCATGGCAGGCAGTGCCATGGCATCCACGATGGGCGGCGCTGGCGGCGGGGGCGGCGATTCGGCCGGCTCCTCGGCTGTCTCCCATGCGGCCGACATGGACCGCAACGGCCCGGCGGGCGGCGGGAACTCGGGTTCCGGCTCCGGCGGTCCGGGCGGCGGGGGCGGCGACAACGGCGGCGATGACTCGTCGTCCAGTGCGATTCAGCAAGCCTCCGGGAACATCCCGCAGCAAGCCGGGACGGGATCCGCAGCGGGCGAAGGTGTGGCGGCGGCGGCCGAAGGTACGGCGTCCACCGGAACGGCCGTGGCGGGCCAAGCCACGGCGGCCGGCGGCACCGGCTCTATGGCGGCGGCGGGCGCTGGCCCTGTGGGCATCGCCGTGGTGGCTGCTGAGGCAGGGAAAGCCGGCATCGAAAAGGCGGGCGGCGCTGTGGGCGGGAAGGAGTAGAGAGCATGTCAGAGACACAGCTTTACGGCGGGTGGCGGCGGTCCAAGAGCATGGGCATCGGCACTCTGAACACCGGTCAAACGGTGATCGTGGTGGGCACCCTGCTGGCGCCGCTCGTCGTCATCATCGTGGGCGGCCCGGTCTCCACCCTGGCGGTAACCCTGCCGGTGGCATTGGTGGTGATCGCGCTCACGATCTGGCAGCGGCACGGGATGCCGCTCATGTCGTACGTCATCGGCCGGGCCCGGTGGAGCCTGGCCAACTTCCGCGGTGAGACCTCGTACCGGAGTGTCTTCCTGCCCGCGCCCGAAGTGCTCGACCTGCCCGGAATGGCCGCGCCGACAAAGCTCATCCGGGCTGAGGCGGGCGACGGGCGCGGGCCCGTGGGCCTGGTCTGGAACCAGCGGACCGGCACGATGACGGGGGCACTGTTGCTGTCCCCGGCCGGCTCTCTCCTCGCGTCGGGGGCGACGGTCAACCGTCAGGTGGCGGCCTGGGGCGAAGCGCTCGCCCGGCTGGCCGATGAGGACACCGTGAGCGCGGCGGCCGTCACGCTTCAGATCACCCCGTCCTCGGGCGCGGCCCTCTCCGACCACGTACGGGGCCGGTTGGACCCGGCCGCCCCGGAGCTCGCCCGGCAAGCTATCGGCGAGCTGGTGGCCCGTGCGCCCCGGGCAAGCGCTCAGCTCGCGGCGTGGATGAGCCTGGTCATCGATCCGTCCCGGGCCCCCGAACGGCCCAAGGGGCCGGCGGAAGCTGCGGCCGTCGCGCTCGGGGCCCTGGACGCCGTGGACCTGGCGGGCGCCGGGGCGGACGTGCTGCGGCGGGCCTCGGACGTGGATGTCAAGCGGCTGGTCCGCGGGGCGTTCACTCCGGGGGACATGGATGCTCCGTCTGAGCAGATTGAGGCCCTGGTCTGGCATGAAGTCGGCCCCGTGGCGGCTGAGGACGACTGGGATGTGTACCGCCATGACGGCCACTTCTCCGTCTCGTACGTCCTGCGGGAAGCACCCCGCAAGACCGTCCCCTATGACGTGCTCCTCAAGCTGGTGGCACCCGGCGCCTACGCGCGCCGCGTGACCCTGGTGTACCGGATTCTAGCCACGGAAGAGGCGCAAGCCGTCGTAGAGCGGGAGGTGAACGCGGGCGAAGCGCGGGCGGAGTACCGGCGCCGGTCGCGGCGCACGGCCACCCGGCGTGAGCGCCTGGACGCGGAGCACGCGGAGCGTACGGCGGCCGAAGAGGCCACCGGGGCCGGGATGGTCCAGTGGTCCATCTACGTCACCACCACCGTGGACAGCGCGGCCGACCTTCCCGCCGCGCGGCGGGAGATCGAAAAGGCTGCCCGGGGCGCCGGGGGCTTGAGGTTCCGTCCCGCGTTCGGCGGCCAGTCCGCCGCGCTCGTCGTCGGCCTCCCGGTCGGCATCAATCCCCTCCTGTAGAGAAGAGGACAGACGCATATGAAGCGCCAGAAGATCGGTGGCGCGGTCGCGCCGTCCCGGCGGGGGCAAACCGCCGGGCCGGCCGCGGCAGAGCCTACCGGCTGGGCCCTCAACCCCTCCGTCATCGCGGCACGGGCGGGCTGGAAGGGGGTGGGACGTGGCCGATCGCCCCTCCTTGACGCCGGCTCGGTCTACCTCTCCAGCACGGTCCAGACTGCGGGGTTGTATCCCTTCGTTCTCGGCTCCGGGCTGCCACCGGAGGGGGTACCCATCGGCTATGACCAGTTGACGCACGAATTGGTGTGCTTTGATCCCTCGGGCTGGATCGGCTCCCTGGTGACCAATCCGGGCGTGTGGATCATGGCTCAACCGGGGGTCGGGAAGTCGGCAATTGCCAAACGGATCGGGCTGGCCTACTCGGCCTACGGGTACAAGCTCGTCGTCCCCGGAGACGTCAAGGGCGAGTACGCCACGCTGGTGGGCGAGCTCGGCGGCCAGGTCGTCCGGATCGGCCGGGGCCTGGACCGAATCAACCCCCTGGACTCCGGCCCGCTGCGCAGAATCCTGCCCACGCTCGACCCGGCCCGGCGGGATGCCCTCCTCTCAGAGATAAACGGCCGTCGTTCCGAGCTGCTACATGCCCTGCTCACCACCGAAATGGACCGGCGGCCTACTCCCACCGAACGGAACGTCGTGGAACACGCCATTCGTACGGTGGCGGCCCGGCATGTGGGGGAGGGGGACCCAATCATCCCGGACGTGGTCACGGTGCTGCGGGACGGACCGGCGGAGCTCCGCGCACAACTCATGGTGGACTCGGAAGACGACTACCGGGCGTTGGTGCGGGCGGTGACACACGCTCTGGAAAACCTCTGCTCCGGCCCGCTGGCCGGCCTCTTCGACGGGCCCACAACCACGGCCCTGGACCTGGCAGCCCCCGCGCTGTCCGTGGACCTGTCCAGCCTGCTGACCGCCGGGGATCACGTCGTGTCGGCCGGGCTGCTGGCCACCTGGGCATACGCCTATTCGTCCATCGACAGTGCGCGGGCGGTCGGGCTGATGACCGCCCCCCTGGTACTCCCGCTCGATGAAATGTGGAGAGCGCTGAGAGCCGGCCCGGGGATCGTCGATGCGTTCGACAGCATGACGCGCCTCAACCGGGCCCGGAATGAAGTGACGCTGTTCATCACACATTCGCTCCGCGACCCGGAGAGTCTGCCGACTCCTCAGGACCGGGCAAAGGCGCTCGGAATGATCGACCGCTGTGACTCGATGATCCTCGGCGCCCTGTCCATGGGCGAGCTGGAACGGGTCTCCGCTCAGCGTCCGCTCACGGATGCCGAGACACAGTTGATCGCCTCGTGGTCGCACGCCGCGGGGACGGGCATCGACGGCACCCGGCAGGTGCACCCCGGGCGCGGGAAGTACATGCTGCGGCTCGGCACACGGCCGGGGACCCCGGTCCGCCTCCAGCTCACGGACGCTGAACGGCGGCTGTACGAGACCGACCCATCCAATGTTCGCAAGGGGGCGGCGTGAACGACAACAACAGCGGCGGCGGGGCCGGGGCGGGTACGCCGCTCACGGTCCTCGGCGTCATCTTCGGATCCTTCGGCCTGTTCACCGGGGCCCACGTCGGGGGCACCCTCGGCGTGGCCGTGGCCGGGGGCGGCTGGGCTCCGCCGGCCTACTCGGTGCAGTCGGCCAAGCTCCTCGTCTCCGGGGGGCCGGGCCGGCTGTGGCCGGGGCACGGCACGGCGGCGGGCGTCGGGATCCTCGTGCTCCTGGTGCTCGTCGTCGCGGCCCTCGGCGCCGGCGGGTACTGGGTGTGGCGCCGGTTCTTCTCGCACCGGTCCGGCCTCGCCGGTCTCCGCGAGCTGGCGCCCCTCGCCCCCAAGGCGATGGGGGAGCGGGCCCGCGCGCTCCGGCCGTCTCTCAAGGGCGCGCAAGAGGTGCAGCCGGACGATACCGGCCTCCTCCTCGGCAACCTCGACGCGTCACGCGGCCCTGAGCTGCGGGGGAGTTGGGAAGACGTGGTGCTGGCCGTGATGGCGCCGCGCTCGAACAAGACGACCGCGGTGGCGGTGCCAGCGGTCCTGCGGGCGCCGGGGGCGGTCCTGCTGACCTCGAACAAGCCGGACGCCTTCGCCGTGACGCGGGCGAGCCGGTTGAAGGTCGGCACGGTCTGGCTGCTCGATCCTCAGCACATCACCCACTCGGACCGGGCGATGTGGTGGGACATGCTCGCGTCCGCGCGCACCATCGAGGGCGCCGGCCGCCTCGCGTCCCATTTCATCGCCGCGACCACCGATGAAAAGTCTCGCGGCGACTTCTGGATGGGGGCGGCAAAGAACCTCTTGACGGCCCTCTTCCATGCGGCGTCGGTGGCTCCGGGCGGGTCGGTGTCGGACGTGCTCGCGTGGCTGTCCACTCCGTCCGACCGGGCCCCGGTGAACGCTCTCAAGGCGGCCGGGAAAACCGCGCTCGCGCAGCAACTCGCCTCCACCGTGGCGGGTGCGGCGGACACCCGGGACGGCATTTTTGAGACGGCGCGTCAGTGCGTGGCGTGTCTCCTCGACCCCGGGACGCTGGCGTGGGTCACCCCGGATCCGGCCGCCAGAGAGTTCCGTCCGGATGACTTCGTACGGTCCCGGGACACCTTGTATCTCCTCTCCAAGGATGGCGGCGGCTCGGCGGCCGGGGTCATCGCGGCGGCGGCCGACGCGGTTCTCAGGGCTGGGATGCTCGCGGCGGAACGGGCGGGCGGGCGGCTCGATACCCCGTTGATCGCCGTTCTGGATGAGGCGGCGAACGTCTGCCGGATTGAAGACCTCCCGGACCTTTACAGCCACCTGGGTTCGCGCGGGATCGTGCCCGTGACCATCCTCCAGTCCTACCGCCAGGGTGTCCGTGTCTGGGGGGAAGCGGGGATGGATGCCCTGTGGAGCGCGGCCACGGTCAAGCTCCTGGGCCCGGGGCTCGATGACGCGGAATTCGCCGAAAAGGTGTCACGGCTCGTCGGTGACCACAAAGTCAGGGAAACCTCGGTGTCTCACGGGTCGTCGGGGCGGAGCGTGAGCACGTCCCGGCGCCGTGAGCGCGTCCTAGAGGCGGCAGAGATCCGGGCTCTCCCCAAGGGGCGGGCCCTGCTGCTGGCGACAGGCGTACGGGTCGGGATGATCCGGCTGCGGCCCTGGTATCTGGAGCCGGGCGCGGACCGGCTGAACGAGGATGCCCGGCTGGAAGTCGCGGAGATTTCGGCCCGCGCGTCACGAAAGGCCATGTCGTCGTGAGCACAGACAGCACCCCCACCGTGGACGGCCTGGCGGAAGACCTGGAAGACCTCAAAGCGGTCGTCAACGGGTTCGCCTCACAGCTTGAGCACAACACCCGGGAAGTGGAGCGGCTGGCCGCTGCCGTGGTGCCCGACGACGGCCAGGGCGACGGCGGCGACACAGCCAGAAAGGGCAATGGGAAAGGGGCGGGGAAGGGGAAAGGGAAGGAAGAGCCGAAGACTCCGCCGTTCATTCTGCGGCTGTCCGGCGAGCAATACCCGGCGGAGCTCGCGGCGCTGGCGTCCTGGGTGCGTGACCTCCTCGTCCCCACCTATCTGAGTGAGGTGTCGTCCTCCTCGACGTGGTGTGCGAGCTGGTGGGAACACCCGCCGGCGGTCGCCCGCCTCCACGCGGCGTGGCTGGCGTGGCAAGAGCTCACCAATCCAGAGGTGTGCGGGCTCACCGGTCCGTCCGTGTGGCACCGTGACCACCTGGACCCGATGGTGGCTCACCTGCGGGCGCCCGATGGTCCGTTCGCGGGATGCATGACGAACCCGGACCGGCCACAACACGTGGTGCTGCCGGTCCCGCCGGTCAACGCATTGCCCGGACCGACGTAGCCACATTTTTAGCTTGCACATGCGAAGAACGGGCCGGAGGGTTTTCCCTCCGGCCCGTTCAGGTTTCCGTACCGCCGTCACACGCTCCGGCGGGGCGCTGGGGGAGTGGTGGCCCGGCCACTGTTTCGCTGCCCGGCCGTACCCCCCTGAGTCTGCCCCCGGCCGGCTGAACGGCCGGTGGTCGTGATGGATCGGGCAATGGCGGCCGATGCTCGGGCCTCGATCGCTGCCGTGGTCCCCTCGTGCGCGGCAAGCCCGTCCAGTCCTGCGGCCTCGCTCCACGCGGCGCCGGCCGCCGCAGTGTCGCCCTCCCCGTCCGCTGCGGCGGCGCGTCCACGGGCCCCGTCTGCGTCCGCCAGGGCGACATCCGCGCGGGCCCGGTGCTCGGCACTGATCCGGGCGTGCTCCTCGACCTGGCGGCGGCCGTCCTCCGTCCCGCCGGCGTCGTCTCCGGTCCTGCCCGGATCCGGCCGCCGTAAGGCGCCCTCGTCGTCAGAGCTCGGAGGCTGGGTGCGTGAGTGCATCGTGATCCTCCGTCCTCATGTCACCGGCTGGGGCCGTGCTGGTGGGTCGGGCCGGGCTGCGTGGTGGGCGCTCCTCGGTCCGCTGTCGGGCCCGGGGCCGGGGTCGCTCCGGGGGTGGCGGTCGTGGACCTGGCGGACGCTGCTGCCGCACGGTCCGGGGTGGACGGGGTGGTGGTGGTCGCCGTCGTCGGTGCCGTAGCGGTGGACGGGGCGGAACCGGTGGCGGGTGCGGCCTGTGGCGGCGTGGGGGGCGTGGTCTTGGCCATGTCGGTGAGCAGGCCGTGAGCGGCCTCGGCCGGGGTAAGGGTGATCCCGGCGGCGGCGGCCTGCTGGATGCGCGCGGGCACACCGGCCAGGGCCTCGCCCGGCGAGTGCCCGGCCTGTTGGAGCCCCTTCATCTGCGCGGCGATGCCCGGCCATTCCCGGGAGGTGACGATCTGGTGTAGCGCCTTCTCATCCGACAAAGCCGCGCGGGCCGTCACCACATGCAGCACGTTTTCCTGCGGGGTGATGCCGTGCGCGGCGAGCTCCCGGTTCGGGTCGGCCGCCTTCGCCTTCTTCGCCTTCCCGGTGATTTTCTCGATCAGCTTCGTGACGGCTTCCTTGATCCATTTCACCGCCTCCTCAATGAAACCCGGCCCCTCCTTCCGGGCCTTCTCCTCACCCGGTGGGGGAGCGAACGGATTCGGCGGCGTGGTGGCGGCCTGGGACACGGTGACACCGGGCGTCGGGCTGCCCGCGCGAAGGTCTGCGTCCATGCGTGCAATCACCGGGGCCGCGTCGGTCACGAATCGTTTTACGTCGATGCCTGCGGCCTCCAGCTTCTTCAGCTCGTCGGCGAGCTGGGGCCACTGAGGGGCGGTCACCATCGCCTCGGCGACGGCGGGCGGGTGCACGGCGCCGCGCACGATGTGCGCGTACCGCTCGTGGTCCGGGTTCGGCGGCGTCTTCTGCACCGGGGGTACGGGCTGCGGGGCGGCCGGCTGTCGGGCCGCTGCCTCGCGCTGCTGGTGCTCCCGGAGGGACTGGGCCGCCATGACGAGAACCTGTAGCGCGACCGCTGCTGTATGAACTGCCTGGCCTGCGGCCTGCTCCATCGGGTTGGTGTCGCTCATGGGTGGGTCACCCCGTTTCCGTAATCATGATCGTGGGATTTCACTGCGCAATTGCACATCTGACGCTAGCGGCAATACCTCTCCAAGTAAGGGTGTTTTCCCGTCTAGGTGACACCGGATTTTGTGGATCACCGACGCGGTCCCCGGGGTGGTCCGTTCCTCCTGGCGGCGTCCTGCGCGAGCTCGGCCGCTGTGCGCTCACCGGAACGGCTGGGCGGGGCGGTCGGGCTGCTGGTGCGGCGGCCGGTGGTCCGGGGGAGGGGCCTGGGCCGTCCCGGAGTGAGACGCCCTTGCACGCGCCATGTGAGCACCTGGGCAACGCTGTCAGCGTCGGCGAGATCGCGGGCGGCCACTACTTCGGCGAGCAGATCCGCGGGCGCGTGCCCCTCGGCGACGGCCCGGCGGAGTGCTGCCGCGAGACCTGCGGCGGCCGGGTCGCTCAACACCTCTGACACGTACTCGGGGACGGCCTGGCGGACGGCCTCGCCCAACGTAGGCGCCCCGTCTCCGAGTGAGGTATCCGCTCGGCCGACGACCGGCGGGGGCGTCGTCTCCGTGGGGGTGGTCGTACCTCCCTCGTCGCTGCCCTCCCCGGTGGTCCGGGTGGTCGGCACTGGGGCCGGGGCATCTGTTTTTGTCGGGCCGGTGACCGGGGGCCGGCCGTGCTCGGCGTCGGTCGTCATCCGGCGTTGCAGTCGCCAGACAAGTACCTCGGCGGCGCTCTCGGCGGCGCCGAATCCCCGGGCGCCGGCCACCTGCCCCAACACCGTGGCCGGGTCGTACCCGGCCGCCTCGACCTGGGCGAGCGTGGCGGCAAGTGCGGGCCATGCGGCCTCGCTCAAAACCTGCTCGGCCAGGGTGGGAAGAGTCTGCCGCACCACGGGTGCGAAACGGTCCGCCAGGGCCGGGCCGCTCGGATCCATCCGGGTGCGCTGCCACATCGCCCGGCTACCTCGGCGGCCGTCTGCGCCTGCGCCGTAAGCGATCTCGGTAGCCGCTCGGAGGTGACGACCGGCCAGGGCGGCGGCCTCCTCTTGGGCCCGGTGCTGGGCTGCCTGGTGCAGACGCTGGGCGGCGACCACGGCCAGGGCGACGGCCACCAAAATGGTGATCGCTGCGGCGGCCTCGCCCCCGCTCACTCCAAGGGATGCGCTCATGGCCACAAGCTGTGTCGCCGTGCGCAAATGATGGTGAGCATCGCTGGTCATCTGACGGGAGGTGGGGGCTCGTCCTGCACGCTCAAAAGACCGGGCGGCGTCTCGGAGTTGCTGACGGACCTCGGTGGGGGCCTGCGTCGCGTAGGTCGTGAGCAGATCGGACAGCGCCACCATCTCACCGGCGCTAACGGTGTTGCCCGACTGCCCCAGGATCGCGGCGGCCTGGTGGACGTGCTCGGCGGCGGCCTGCCATGCGGCGGCCCGGGTTGCTACCGGCCCGGCGGACTCCAGCAATGCGCCGGCCGCTGTCCCGGTCCAACGCTCACGGATACGGGGAAGGGAGAGATCCGGGGCGAGCCGCGAGCCGGAAAACCAAACTGCGCGACCGGCGCCGGTACGGTCTCCGGGGAGCGCAACCGAGTAACCCAACACCGACCCGTCGTCGGCTGTCTTCTTGGAAACTCGCAAGCCGGACCGTTGCAGCCGAGTGAAAAACTCGTCTTCGGACTGGGCGCCGGCTGCGGCCTCCCGGACTGTCCTTTGAAGAGTCTGGCGGGGTGTCTCGTCTCGCCCCATCCGCTTCGCCTTCTCGGCCTCGGCGGTCGTGGGCCACGGCGCGGCTGTGCGGTCACCGCTCGCCAGACGACGCAACCCGTATCGGACCTCCAGTTCCCGGGCACACGCCTGCATCTTCTTCTTGTCCTGCGAAAGCCGGACCTTCAACCCGTCTTGGCGCGCGAGCGTCGCCACGATGTGAATGTGGTTGTCCGCGTGCCGGATCGCCACCCAACGGGCTCCCAACGGGTCGTTCTTTGGCGCCACGCCTGTGGCGTCCATGACCTCTCGCGCTACCTCCGCCCACTCTTCATCGGACAGAATCCGGTCCCCCGGGTCCAGACTCACGGGCACGTGGTAGACGTGCTGAGCAGGCGGCCGGCTCTCCAGCGCGGCCACAGGGGCGTCCAGTAGCGCGGCCAAGAGCGGGATGTTCGTGTTGTCACCGCGGCCGGGATCCGGCACACCTGCGCCCCATGCAGCGACCATATGCGGGTCGGTGTGCTCATTGGCCTTTCCCGGGCCGTAGAGGTAGTACAGGAGTCCTTCTGTACGGGCGCCGTCTCGGGCTCTCTTGACGATCACGCGCGGCCCTCCATCACGGCGATGGTGGCGGCGTCGAGTCGCCGAATGGCTTCCTCCACACGTGTCAGAATCGCGGCAAGCTGCGCGGGCGATACCTGGGCATCGCTGTTCAGCTCCTTTGCAATCTGGTTGAGGTTGGTACCGATCCGGTTGACGGCGATGCGGGAATCAGTCATCTCGCGTAGTCGGTTCTTGTACTCGACCGGGGCGGGGGAGATTTCGTCCTTCGCCACGGCCAGGGCAACGCGGGCCGCGTAGGCAGCGGGCTTGAGGCCGGCTACGGCTGCGGCGCTCATGAGGATGGCTAGCTCGTGGTCGTTGTACGCGAGGTTGACGCGGTGTCGTCTCGGCTGGTCGGCTCGTCGCTCGCGGCGGCGAGCGCGTGGCATGTCGTCGCTCATCTCCCCTGTTCCTCTCTGAGGTACAGGCCCCATCCATCGGTCCGTCCCCGGACCGAAAAGGCGGCCCAAGCTACCGAGCATAGCGAGAGCTTGGGCCGACCCCCGCGTTAATGGAACATTAACGCCCAACTTGCTCCGACGAAGAAGGGCCGTCGGCTGGGGTGCCGGGCTCCTAGGGCGGCTCGCGGCTTCGCCGCGAAAAGAGCTCGGTGACCTGTCGCCGGATCACCTCACCATCGGGGGAGGGGCCTTGATTTCCCGTGCGTTTGCGCTCTGCGGCGCTACCATGACGGGCATGACCGAATCGACGCCTCAGACATCTGCCGCTGATGCCGAATCACCCATGGTGGCCGCTGCTCAAAAACTCCTCAACGACCGCATGGGGGTGATTCCGCCGCTCGCTCAGACTCTCGCCCGGCGCAAGCACCTTGAACAGCTCGTCAGCGACAACGAACGGGAGTACGGCACCCTCTACGCGGACGCGCAAGCGGCGGGCTGGTCCGCCGAAGAGCTTGCCCAAATGGGTGCCACGGAACCGACCCTTCGCCCGCCGGGGCGCCCCAGGAAGAACCGCGTACGGCGTCAGCCCAGTACCGCACCGACAACCCCGGCGCCCCGGACTCCGGAACCCTCCGAGTCACCGAGCGAGCCGCAAGCATCTCCCACCACCTGACTCGTGCGCACTGGCCCCGGTACCGCCCTCCGCGGTGCCGGGGCCTCCTACACAGGAGAGATCATGGCCACCGGAAAACACACCACCTTCGTATGGGTCCATCGCTCAGATGGGGACGCTCTTCGTGCCATGGCCGAAGCGAACCGTAATGAGGAAAGGGCGTGGATCGCAGAGCAGCGTGAGCGCGCCGGCCTCCACCCTTCCCAGCCCACACCAGAACCGATCCGCCTGGAAGCGCTCGCCCTCCGGCCCGGCACATGGCCCACCCAAAGTCACCTCCTCGAAGCTGCCATGCGGGTCCGCCTGAGAGCTCCTGAACTCGTCGGCCCCTGGACCCCCTTCACACATGAAGAGCAGGAAGCACAGCGCCTCCCTGGGCGTCGATACGGGACGTCGAAACAAAAGTTCACGGACAAAATGGCCCTCGACATTGATCCTGTCTTGATCGATCACGCACACCTCGCGGCGTATCGAATCAGTGAACCAATTGTGGCCGCACTGATCACCGAAAACCTCGTCGGCCCTGGTGCCTCACGCTCTCGCACTGCTCGTCAACGGCGGGAGGAATTGCAAGCACAGATCTATACACTCGGGCGAATCGCTCGGGAAGCACTCGCCATCGTTGTTGGGCGATGAGCACGATTGCTATCTAACAAGGTTGTTACAACCTTACGCGCTGACCGACCCAAGAAACGTCCGGGATCTGCCTCTCAGTAGTAGCAAATACTCACTGCGCAGCTAACCCCGTCCGCCGTCTCGCTGGCCGCAGCCGGGCGCGGTACACCCCCTGCGTCAATCCGGAATGACTGACGTTCTCGACGGCTGTGAACGATGCTCCCACCGGCATCCACAATCGCATCATGCATGTTCGTCAACACCTTTAGTTCGAAAGCATTCACCGCCTGCGGGCAGTTGGCCAGAGCACCCCGGATAACCTCCACCCGAGTGTGTCCAGCGTGTGGACAGCAGTCCGCCTCTTCGGCGTCGAAGTCGAAGAACCCCACTGCTCAATCCGCGCGACTTGTGGTCGGTTCGTTACCCATGCCAAGCCAACGCGTGACGCCTACGGGCGGACACGGGACGACTATCTCTATCTTCGATTGGGTCATTGGTTTCCACGGCCGCCTAGGGTCCGTAATCCTCCGTGGCCGGCGCCGTTGGCGGCCGGCGGGTCCGCGGGGGTGGGAAAGGACGGCAGCGGCGGGGGGAGGGGTGCCGGGCGGGGGTCCGGGTGCCGTCCGCCCCGGTGGCCGGGTGGCGGGGCGCCGTACTCGCGCCGTCGCGGATGCGGGAGCGTGAGGAGAGCGCGCCGCCCGGCCGTGGCTGATGGGGGGCTCCTGCTGCCGCGATGGGGCCGGGGCCGGTGTGGTCACTCCGTGTCGGTGCGGGTCTCGCCGTGGCCGGGGCGCGCTCCGACACACCACAGCGGGGATCCCGCCGCGAGCACCGCGCACCCCACAAACACCCCCGAACACACGTCAGTTCGTGGACTTGGCTTGTGCAAGCCAAGCTCAGCATTCCGCGCACGGTGGTCCATGAAATGCGGGACCATAAGGGCTCCTGTGCAGAAGGGAAACTGATGGCGGGTTGGATCGAAAAGGCGTCCGATGGGCGTGATGTGCTGCATGAAATGCAGCTCGTATCTCCTGATGACAGCACGGTGAGTGTCCCGTCATCAGGCATCAAATGGTGGCTGAAAAATGGTGCCCCGGGTGGTCCTGTCGTTACGGGATGTGTCTGTGGTTGGGTCTCCGCCCATGCTGGTCCGTCGCTGCCTCCGGGGGATCCGGTGGACGTGTCGGCCCCCGATCCGAACCGAATGGCGGTCGCATGGTCCGCCGATGCTGTCGTACCCGTGCTGCTGCCCTGGCACTGGGTAGGCGACTGGAAGCCGGGGCCGGCTCAATCTGCCTGGTCTGAGTACCACCTTCGGACGTGGCAATCTCACGTGGCGTCAGTGATCCCGGGCACGAACGCGGACGACGCAAAGGTTCACGCACTGCGCCGGGTGGCTGCCCTCCTGGACGACGTGGACGGCCTGCCCCTCGGGGTCCTCAGCAAGCTCCACGAGATCGGTGCCGCTGTCGAGAGTGCTCAGCTCCTGGCCGCGCGCTCGGCACGTCGGGCCGGCTTCGACTGGTCCTCTATTGGGACGAGTGTGGGGCTGGATGCCGAAGCCGCCGAACGGCTCTTCGGCCAGGATTGAGCGAGCGGGGCCCGCACCGATTCGGTGCGGGCCCTCGTCGGCACTCCGGCCCTAGAACGGATCTGGTGGCGCGGCCATTTCCTTGATCCTTTGCACGACCTTGCGGCAGTCTCCGAGTGCCCGGTGTCCGCCGTTCAGGGGCGCCCACGCCCATCCGTCCCAGTAGTCGGACCACTCGCCGCGGTGGACGGCGTAGGCGAGCATTGCGCACCGGCTCCACTGCTGTTTTCTCATCCACTCTTCGGCGGCAGGGTGCCGCTCCATCCGACGCAAGGCGGGGATGGGGTCGTCCTCCTGGTGGTGGCGTGTGAGTTCATGGGCCAGTACCCGGGTGTCGTACTCGGCGTTGTAGATGATGATCCGGCGGCCAGCCAGTACGCGGGTGAGCTCCGGGAGGATCATGCTGAACGAGAGTGCGTCGCGTACGTCGTCGTCGCTGATTCCGTGAATGGATTGCGCCTCCCGTGGGATGGGAGTTCTGGGGTTCACGAGGGTGTTCAAGAGGACGTTTCCCGCACCATCTGTGACGCTGATTTCCACGACTTTGGCGTCCCACTCAAGACCGGTGGTCTCGGTGTCGAGAACGGCGTATCGCTCCGGTGCGGCGACCACCTGTCGGGCCCACTGGCGGACGGGCCCCAGCTCGTCCCATCGCTCACGCTCGTACGCGCGGTCTGCCTCTTCGGCCGCCTTCTTCTGCTCCGTCTGGCACGGCCCGCACGTCCGGGGGTAGCGCGCATACAGGCGGTGCGGGAGGTCGTCGGCTGCGGCGGCCTCGATCTGCTCGCGGGTGGCTGTCTGTGTCAGGCATTCCGGGCAGTGTCGGAGGGCGAGCCGGCGGGCGAGATCCTGGCCGTGGTCCAGTACGGCCCGGCACGGCCCGCACGTTCGCGAGTAGTCAACGCTTGCCCGGCTGCGGAAGATTGTGCGGCACCGGTCACATGTCCGCTGCCACTGCTCGTGGGCTCCGTCGCTGCATTGCTGGCAGATCCGCCCGTCTGCGGCGAGCCACGGGCTTTCCTTCCGTGTCCGCTCCCACAACGGTGCGTCAGCCACTTGTGTGCACAGGATGCACTTCCGGCGAGCCACCTTCTGAGCCGTTTGTTTGGGTGACAGAGCGCGGGCCCGCTCGGTGTCCTCAACGTGATACAGGGGCACGGGGCCTTTGCCGTGCCGGGGCTTGTACTTCAGGTAGGCACGCGGTTTCTGCCCCTTCGTCAGTCGGCGCCCGGCCTCTTTGAGCTGCGCGGCGGTCATCAGATCGTCCGGGACCTCACCGGACGCGTACAGCGGCCGTTCGTCGTGCGTTCCCACGGGCTGATGTGGCACCGGTGGAGTGTCGTCGGTCGTGCTCCTGGTCCTGGTCGTCACTCTGCCTCCTCGCGCGGTTCGGCGGTCGGATCCGAATCGACTTCGACTTTCACATAAACACCGATGCGGCCCGGCTCGTCACGCCTCTCGTATACCTCGGACACGGAAATCACCCGAATGTTTGGCGCCATTTTCAGGGCCTCCACCATCGCCACGACTTCGGCTGTGGTGCCCGTACAGCGAGCCTCCGCCTCAGGCGGTCCGTCCTGCTCGGCTGGATGGTCCGCGCACCGTACGTTCCATCCCCGGCGGGTTTTCGTGCACGTCCCCGCACCGGGCGGCACATAGGCCGTGCACCCGCTGTAGGTGCAGTGCCCGGCCCGCCGGTTGACGATGTTCCTCACCCCTGCCTCTGCCTCCTCGGGCGAGCTGGATGCCTATTCGTCGGTCTCGGGCATCGGCACTGCGGTCTGTCCCGGGATCGGCTCGACCGGCGTAGGGTCGGCCGGCGTGGCGGCCGGCGTGGCGGCCGGCTTCTTCGCCCTGCGCGGTGCCGGCTTCCTTGCGGTCTCCTTCTGCTGGATGGCCTCGGCCTTCAGTCGGTCAATCTCCTGGCCGTACTTCCGCAGTTCAGCGGCAAGCCGCTCGTACGCCTTCGCCTGTCGCTCGGCCTCCTGCGCGGCCTGCTGTGCGGCGGCCGTGGCTCGCTCCTCGGCGGCGGCTTCGCGCCGGTCCGCCTTCCGCCGGTCCTCCTGCGCGGTGGCGAGTTCGGCCGCGAGCGAATCCCGCTCGGCCTGGACGTCCGCAATGGCCTTGTCGGCGCGGGCCTCGGCACGGTCGCCGCGAGCCTCGGCCTGAATCTGCCGCTCCTCCGCCCGGCTGGCGCGGTCTTCGGCTTCCCGGCGAGCCCGGGTGGATTCGGTGACCTGATTGCGGGCGTCGTCGGCTTCCTGCTTGGCGGCGCGGACATCCGCCAGGGCCTTCGCGTACCCGGTTGTCAGCTCCTCCTTTTCCCGCTCGGCCTCATCGGCGCGGGCCGTCGCCTGGTCCCGCTCCTCGATGGCGAGCCTCGCCCGGGTGCCCGCGTCCTCGGCCTGACGGCGGGCCTCGTCCCGCGCGCGGTCGGCGGCCTCGCGTTCTCGGCTGGCCTCCTCGGCGCGGGCCTCGGCGCGGTCGCGCTCGGCGGTCGCGTCCTCGGCGCGGGCCCGTGCGGCGGCGGCGTCCTGGCGGGCCTCGTCCCGCGCATGGATGGCGTCTGCCTCGGCAGTGGTGGCCCGGCGGGCGATGCGACGGGCCTCCTCGGCGGCGGCTTGGGCGGCGTCGCGCTCGGTCTCGGCCTCGGCCTGGGCGGCGGCGGCGGCCTCGGCGCGGTCCTCGGCGAGCTGCTTGAGGTGCATGGCGGTCCGGCGTTCGCCCTCGGCGAGCTCGCGTGCGTCGTCGGCGGCCTCGCGGGCGGTTCGGTCGCGCTCGGCGGCGGCGTCGGCGGCTTCCTTGTCGGCGCGGGCCTGCTGAGCCTGGGACTGTGCGGCGGCCGTCTCGGCCTGTGCCTGTACGGCGGCCTGGTTGGCACGGGCTACGTCCTGCTGGTTGGCCGCGCGGGCCGCCGCTAGTCTCGCCTCGATGCCCTCGGGTGAGTTGATTTTTGAGAGCTCGGCGCGCATGTCGGCGGCCACCTGTTCAAGGCGGGTGGTGGTCTCCTCCACCCGGAGAATCTGCCCCGGCAGACCGGGGGCGTTGCGCTCCCTCGCCCTCGCGGCCTTGCGCTCGTTCTGGCACTGCTTGTTGCAGTATTCCGGGGGGCGTCCGGCCCCCGCCGGGCGGTCGCGGGGGATCAGCTTCCCGCAGTTGGCGCACGGCTCCGGCCAGTATCCGTGGGGCGCCTCCTCCTCGTCGTCGTCTGGGTCGGCGGCCTCCTCCGCCACGGGGATGCGGTCGCTCGGTACGCCGATCTCGGCAAGGAACCGATGGGCCTTGGGCGACAGTCCCGCCGGCTCCTCGGCGGGCTGTGGCGGGTCGTCAGTAGTGGTCACGGGGGGCGGCCTTCCTTCTCGGGGTTGCCACGGGGGTGGACGGGTGTGCGGCACGGTGCGGCGGGGCCGGGGGCGCCTGCGCGGTGTCCGGTCGTTGTCGCTGCTGCGGTTGTCGGGGCGGGGTGCCGATGCTGCCGTACACGGTGCGGCGGGGGACAATCCGCGGGCCGGTTCGGCCAGAGCCGGGGCCGGGCCGGGGGGCTACGGTGCGGCGCGGCGGCCGGTGTCGTGCGGGCTCGGCCGGGGCGAGCTCGACGGCACGGCGTGCGGGCTCGGCTGGGGTCGGCTGCTGCTCGGTGGCCTCGTCCTCTTGGTCCTGGTGGTGGTGCTGCTCGTCCGGCTCGGCCTCGATGATGACGACGGACTGAGTCCGGATGATGCTGGCCAGTACGGCCGTCACCTCCTCCTCGGTGACCGCCCACAGGTCCACCGGACTGTCCGTCCAGACCTCGGCCGCGACGGCGGCGGCCTGCTCCCACATCGGGCGGCGCGGGTCGCTGCTGGCCGGGGCCGGCGGGGTCCGCAAATAGCCAACGACCTGCCGCAGTACGGCGGTACGGAACTCGCGTGCCCGCACCCGGAGGGTGGTCGGGTCCTCATAGTCCAGTGCCCCGGACAGGGTGGCGAGCAGCGACCGGCGCCACCGGCCAAAGCTGCGGGCGGCGCGGGTGGCAGCGGCCTCCAGCTCGGCCAGGACGCGGGGGAGTGCAGCGAGGTAACGGGCGAGCGCGCGGGCCGGGGCGGTGACGATGACGCGGCGGTCGTCGGGGCGCCCCGCCGGGGTGCCCTCGGTGATCTCCCGGTACATGGTCCATCCGGGCGTGAGCCTCCACGGGGTCCGCCACTCCACCCCGTAGAGAGTGGCCAACTCGATGGCGGCGGCGCGGTGTTCGGCGGCGCGGCGGCGGTCGCTGGCACGGAACGTCAGCTCTGACTCAACCGCCCCGTATCCGTTCTCGTACGGGCGGGGCATCTCGATGTACCGGGACCTGATCTCTGACATGCCCTTAGCTTAGCATTTCTGGATTACCGTTTCTAGTATTCCAGTAATTAAGAGCTGGCAACACGGCGCCAATTTCCGGGGGTTGGTGGGGTGCCGGCCTCTCGCTGGCTGGTCCTGCTCGGCGGGCCTCCCGGCCACGCTGGCCCCTGCTGGGGCTCTCGCATCGTCCGGAGATTTCCGAACGATGCCGGGACTTAGCTTGTGCAAGCTAAGTCCGGTGACCATTCCCAGAGGATGGCCGGGCGGCTTTCGCTGCCCTGTGCCGGCCGGGGCGGTGGGCTCTCCGGCGGCGTGTGCTCCTCCCCGGCCTGTGGGCTCGGGGGGGTGCGCTGTGCTGAGGAGAACTCTATACCCCGGGGCCCGCCTCGGGGCCAGTACGTCATCCCTGCGCGTGTCGGGCGCGGGCCTCGGCGGCGGCCTCGCGGCGACGGGCGTGGACGCGGGCGGCGGGGCGGCCGGTGCCCCGGGTGACGCACCGGGCGCCGGCCTGGGCGTGGCAGTGCGGGCATCCGTATCGGGTGGGGATGATCGCGCGGCCTCCGCGCCGGCGGGCGGGCGGTGCCTCGGGCTCGGCGGCGGTTAGCGCGGGGAGGTCGATGAGCTGTCCGGCGCGGGCGAGCCGGTGGGCATGGGCGTAGAGGCGTACGGCGCCGATGCGCTCGGCCTCGATCTCGCGGGCGGTGACGTGGTCGGGGCGGCCGTCGTCATCACGGGGGTAGGCCCGGCCGCGGGGGTCCATGCCGGGGATGACGGCCTGGTGGGCGTGCGCGCGGGGGGGGCGCTCGGCTCGGGGAAGGGACCTGTGGATCTCCTCGGCGGCCCACCACTCGCTGACGGCCTGGTCCAGCCGGTACCGGGCGGCGAGCTGGGCCATCCGCCCGGCGGCCGGGTAGGTCTCACCGGTGCGCGGGTCCCTCTTCTGGGCGGTCTCTGCGGCCTCGTACAGGCTCCGTGTGCGGGGGACCTGGTAGGTGGGCACCCCCTTGCGTCGGGGCCCGGGGGTGACCATCTGAAGGGCCGTCATCATCTCGGCGTGCCGGAGTGTCGCGCGGCGGCCGTAGCCAGTGGCTGCCATCATCTCCGGCACCGTGCACCGCCCTGCCCGCCGGATCGCCCAAAGCGTCCGTGCGGCGTGGTGCCCCAGCACGTGCCATACGTCGGCCTGCTGGTGGATGGCGACGGCCCGCAGGAACTCCAGAGAGCTAGAGGGGGGGGCGGGGGGGCGCGGCGTTCCACTTCTGTCAGACCCCGGGTGAACTGCGGGAACGTCGTAGATGGCGCATCGGTGATGGTCGTTGTCGGGGCATTCGTGGGCCGTGGCCAGGGTGACGCGGCGGGCCTTCCCGGCCCGGCGCTCAGCCTCGGCGGTGACCGTGATCCAGCCGTCCCGGATGAGCCTCCAGAGCGCCACGGCGGCTGTCTGGGCGGTGTACCCGGACAGGATCGCCAGACGGCGGACGTTGGCGGACACGTCGGTGGTGCCGGTCAGCATGATCAGCAGCGACACGGAGTTGAGGACGGCGGCGTCTGCGGGGCCGGACTCCCGGGCCCATCGGGCGGTCCCGGCCGCCTGCATCCGGGTCATGAGGTCGGCCACGGCCTCGGCGGCGTCGTCGCCGTGGTCCTGGTGGCGGCCGTCGTCCTCGGGACGGCGCGGCATCCGGGCCGCGTCCTCGACCGCGAGGAACCACACCCGCGCCCACAACTTCTCTACCTGCTCGGTGGTACGCGGGCGGCGCGGGCCGTCCGGCTGCCGCTCGGTCCGGATGTACTCCAGTGCGGGCGACGCGGCGGCGTCCCGCGCGACGGCGAGCCCCTGGGCCTGGGTCCACCCGGCCAGGGCCATGCTGCGGGTGGGGGAGTGCTTGGCGGCTGAGTGGTCGTCACCTGGCGCCGGGCGCTGGCTGAGGCTCCGGGCGGCCTTCCGTCCCAGCGGGCGCCACGGCGTATCGACGCGCGGGCATCCGGCCTCGTCCTCGACCACGGCCCGCACCCTGGGCCCCCGGGCCCGGATCGACGGCGGCACCTTCCGGGACCGGTGCCCCCTCGGCGCGGGCTCCTCGACCACCACGGCGGCGGCCGGGCCCTCCGGGGCCGGCTCCGGCTGCGGGTCGTCCTGCGGGAGCGCGGCGGCCATCGCCTCCAGCCGAACGGCCAGACGCTCGAACGCGCTCGCGGGGGCTGAATCGGGCCCCAGCACCCTGACCGCTTCATCCACGGTGTGAATGAGGAGAGTGCTGTACCCGCCCGCGCGGTGGGCCGCGCCGGGCGGCCTGACCAGTCCGTCCGTGAGGTTGGCCAGGGGGGCCCGGTCAAGCGACGGGCAGAGCGCGGCGGCGGCGTCGTTGATGCGGGCGACGACGGACGCGGCGACGCCTTCGGCGCATCCGGTCCACAGGTGGATGCCGCCCGGACTTCCGGACGCGGTCGGTACCGGCTCGATGCCCTCGGCCCGTGTGCATTCGGCCAAAAGCCCAGCATCGGCGGCGGCCTGGGCGGCCGGGACCTTCTTCGGGTCGTGATCGAACACGATGAAACGGAAGCGGCGGGGTCCCCGGCCCGGGGTGCGCGGAGCGAGATGGGCGGCCACCGGCCGGTCAAGGTCCATGCCCGCGACCGGGACATAGAGGTCAGGGGGGTAAGAGTTGAGCCACGCACCCCGCTGGCCTGCGGCGGCCCGTACCCGCTTCTCCGGGTAGAGCTCGGCAAAGAACCGCGTCAGGGCGTGGTGGGCCTCCGCGCTCGCCTCGGCGGCACGGAGGGTGAGTGCCCCCCGGTACTGCGGGGGCGCAATGAGTGCAGTGGTGCTAGAGGTGCCTGACTCGCCTTGTCGATAAAACGTCGCTGCCGCGTCGGGGGACACACCTGCGTCGGGCAAGCCTCTACCGCCACCGCGGCCCGCTGCTACGATGGCAACGCTCCTCGGCGTCAGAGGACGCACGAAACCCCCGGCCGGCGGCCTAGGAAACCGTCAGCTTGGTGTACGTGCTCGTTTGGGGTGAGGGGTCTCGGCCAACAGGTGTCGGAACCGGAACATGGCTGAGATCCCGTGTCAGGGGCTTTACGAACTGCTGGGCGCCGGTTAGGAATTCCGGCGGCAATCCGCTCGGCCGGTCAAATCATCCGGCCTCCTTCAGAGCGATCGGGCGCGGGTGCGCCTGACGGTGCCTCTCGTGCATGTCCGTCAGGGCCTTCCTGATGACCTCCGCACCGCTGATCCCCAGCTCCGTGACCAACTCTTCGTACGCGACGCGTACAGGGTCACCGGGGTGGAGCATGAGGCCAGCACGGACGGCGCGGTCTGACGGAAAGTCAGTGCTCCGTCCTCGGTGCTGTCGTCCTCTGGGTGCTGCCATGATCCAGATCATAGACCCTCAGACCCCGTTTATGTCCAAAACATTGGGCGGCGCGCCGGATGCAATCAAACAAGGTTGTTAGCTGCTTCGTCCGGCGGGCCCCCATCGCGGCAGCGGGGCCCGGGGCGGCTCGATGCCGCACCGGGCCCCATCCGCGTCCGCCGGCCGGTGGGTGAGGGGGTGTCAGGGGCCCCTTTCGGGGCCCCTGCGGGCTAGGCGTCGGGGTCGGCCTTGCGGAAGAACTCCCGGCACTTCCCGCACATCAACCCGCCCTCGGCCTCCTCGGTGGTGCCGCTGTGCCAGGACTTCCGGCTGATCTGGATGGCCCGGCCGGGCTTCGGCTGGCCGGTCTTCTTGTCGAGCTTGGGGGTCGTCCCGTCGTTCTCCATTTCGATGCACGCACAGATGACCAGGAAGCGCGTGGGGCCCGGCTTCCCGGGGTGGCGGGGGTCGGGGCCCTCGCCACCGTCCGTACCGCCCTCGCCGCCGGTACCGGTACCGGCGGTGCCGCCCTGCTCGCCGTTCCCCTCGGGGTCGGGGTCGGGGGTGGTGGGCTGGTTGCCCCCGTAGTGGTAGGCCACGTACGGGTCATACACGTACGGAAGCTGGGCGGTGTCCAGTGCCTCGATGGCCTCCGCGTACGTCGTGGCGGTCTCGTCAGGGATGGTGCAGGCTGACCATCCCCGGATGCTGTCGGGCGTGGCGGGGGCCACAAGCCCAAGGCTCTTGGCGATCTTGACGAAGCGCATGTTGTGGTAGCGCTTTCCGCTGCTGGTGTCCTTGATGTTCCGGACGGCGGCAAGCGCGTGAGCGGCCTCGTGCAGCAAGGTCTTCATGGTGGCGCGGCCTCCGAGACTCAGAAGCTCGCCACCCGCGAAGAGTTCGTGGGTGCCGCCCTGGCCCTCCACGGTCCAGCGGCTTTCGCCGAAGTGACCCCATTTCACACTGAGACCGGTGCTCCCTGTGCCCGTGATCATCAGGACATTGGGCACGTCCGGGTGCCGTGCCTGGATGGCGGCCCATGCCCCTTCAAGAGCGACGATGACCCTGCTGCCGTTGCCGTGCTGCTCCTTGCCGGCGGTCCGGGTCTGCTGGGTGGGAATCGGGGCCGTGGTGGTGGTCGGGGTGCCCATCTTCGGGTCCTTTCGGTGGGTGTTGGTGGTGGTGCCGGTGGGTGCCGTTCCCTCCCGACATCTAAAAGAATACAGCACTAGGGGTTCACAGTCAAAGTGACACCCCATCAGAGCGCCCATAAAATCGCAGGTCAGAGACCCATCCGAAGAAACTTCCCAATTTCTTAGCTTGCACAAGCTAACTGTTTGCGGTACCCCGGCCGGGGCTTCGGCGGCGGCTTGGCGCGGCGGCTTGGCCCTCGTCCTCGGCGTGTCCGGTGGCCCGGACCGCCCCCACGTTGGGGGGCGATCCGGGCCCGGACCGGCGCCTACGCTCCGGCGGCCTCGGCGGCCCTCTGTTCCTCTAGGAACTCCTCGGCGTCCTCGACCATCCACGTGACGGCGCAGTCGTATTCGTGGGCTACGTCGATAATCGCGCCCAGCATCGCGGCCACCCTGCCCATACCGGCCTCGTCGGCAGCAAGGGCAGCGTCCAGCCGGATCGGGCGCGATGTGCGGAACTGCTCAGCCGCGCGGGTGAGTTCGGGCGGGCGGATCCGGCCGTCCGCGAGACAGAAGACGTAGGCGATCAGATCGCCCAAGAGCTCGTCGGCGGTCTCCTGCGAGAGGGTGGCCGGGTCTCGTCGGGTCGCGCGGGCCACGGCCTCGACGGCGACGACGCCCAACCGGACACGCTCATCATGTAGATGGAATGAGAACAGATTGGCGGGCGCCTCGGCGGTGTACGCGTCCAGTGCGATGCGGGCCCGGTCCGCCCGGTCCGTCATGGTCAGCTCGGTCATGGTGAGTCCTCTCGGTGTTGGTGGGGTGCTCCGGGGGCGGGTGCCGTTCCCGCCCCCGGAGCTTCAGTCACGCGTCTTGCTCGGCTTCCTCCTCGGCCTTCTCCTCCTCGTAAAAGTCCTTCGCCTGGGCAACGGTCTCGGGCAAGTCACACCCGAAGTGAGCGGCGGCCTCCATCAGGGCGGCGAGCATCGCGGCCGTCTGTCCAGCATCGGCAGCGGCGACCGTGCACAGTGCCGTGAGCGTGACCGGGTAGGGGGTGCGCATCTCCTCGGCAGCGGCGATGATCTGATCCGGGGTGACCTTGTCGTCCACAAGATGGAAGACGTACACGATCAGGTCGCCGATGATCAGTTCGGCGCTGATGTAGTCATTGACGACGTGATCGGCGGGGTTGTGCCGGGTTGCGCGGGCCATGGCCTCGGCGGCGACGACGCCCAACCGGACGCGCTCGAACTCGTTGGGGATGGGGAAGAGGGTGCGGGGCGCCTCGCTCCTGTAGGCGTTGAGGGCGATGGCGGCCCACTCCGCGCGCTCTTCGTTGCTCACCTTGCTCATGTCTCTCCTTCGGATGGGTGCTGGTGGTGGTGTCGGTGGGTGCCGTTCCCTCCCGACATCTAAAAGAATACAGCACTAGGGGTTCACGGTCAATCTGACGCACCATCACCAGACCGGTAAAAGTGCAGGTCAGAGCCCTATCCGAAGAAACTTCGGCCCACTTCTTGGCTTGCACAAGCCAACTCCCCGGGCGTTCCGGACGGCCCTCGGCAGCGGCCCGGCGGCCCGGCCTCGGCGGCCTGGTGCTCGTCCTCGACGCCGTGGCGACCGGCGGCCCGCGACCGGCCCGGCGGCGCGGCCGTGGTCCTGGTGCTCGTCGCCGTGGCGGTCCTCGACGGCGCCCCGGGGGCGGCCCGGCGGCCGTGCGGTCGGGGGGGTGTTTGTGGGGTGCGCGGTGCTCGCGGCGGGATCCCCGCTGTGGTGTGTCGGAGCGCGCCCCGGCCACGGCGAGACCCGCACCGACACGGAGTGACCACACCGGCCCCGGCCCCATCGCGGCAGCAGGAGCCCCCCATCAGCCACGGCCGGGCGGCGCGCTCTCCTCACGCTCCCGCATCCGCGACGGCGCGAGTACGGCGCCCCGCCACCCGGCCACCGGGGCGGACGGCACCCGGACCCCCGCCCGGCACCCCTCCCCCCGCCGCTGCCGTCCTTTCCCACCCCCACCGAACCCGCCGGCCGCCAACGGCGCCGGCCACGGAGGATTACGAACCCTAGGCGCCCAACCAACCGCGCCGGCGGCGTACGGAACACTGACGGGATGGATGAGACGGGTAGAACGGCGGGGGTCACCGCGGCCGAGGTGCGGGAGTCCGATGGGTGGCTCATCGAATGGTTGCGGGCGGAAGCCGTCATGAAGCCGCCACGGCCAGGGTGGGCCTATGGGAGTGTTTCCGCGCTACTCCTGGCACACGGCAGGCTGTTCACTCCGGCTCCGTGGCCGGATGGTGGGCCTCCGCCGGGGGAGCCGGGAAAGTGCTTCATTGAGTCGGTCCAGTACGCGCGGGATTCCGCCGGCGGGCTGGCCTATGTGGAGGGGTGGGCCTGGGATATTGCCTATCCGGTCGAACACGCGTGGTGCTCGACGGGGGCCGGGGTGGTGCGTGATCTGACGTGGCCTCGGCCAGGAACCGCGTACCTCGGGCTGGCGCTCGACGGATCGGCGGCGGCCTCGCTGATGAGCCGGCACGGGCTGGCGATCGTGCACGGCCCGGACGGCTTCGTGTCGTCCATCGGCGCGTCCTGGATGCGTGACGACGTGCCCCCGGGCCTGCTCCTCGACATCGGGCGCCCAATTCCTGCCCCCGCCCTGCCGGACTGCGGCCCGTGAGCTACCGCCGGGCCTCGCGGGCCTTGGACATGATGCGCTCGGCGGTCCGGGTGCTCACGGCGTAGCGGGCGGCGAGCTCGGCGGCGGTGACCGGGCCCCGGCGGCCGGCGTCGGCGGCCTCCAGCTCGGCGCCGACTTCAGGAATGCGGGGGTCGGGGCGCCGGGCCCTGGGCGCCTTGTCCTTTGCCCCAAGCTGCCGACCGCGCTGGTCGGGCCGGGCGGCCTCGGCCTCGGCGGCGGCACGGGTCCACCATCGGCGCCCGTGACGCTCCACCCCGCCGTCCATCCGGCCGGTGGCCGCGTCGGCCCGTACCGTGGACGCGGTCACGCCGATGATGGCGGCGGCCTCGGTGTCGGTGAGCAGATCCGCGGGGCTCGGCCCCTTGGGAAGTGCCGGGATCGGTTGGCCTGCCAGATAGGCGTCTACTTGGGCCGCGTCGTACAGGAGCGGGCGGAGCATCCCCCGGAGGGGCTTCACGGCCTTAGAGAACGCGGCGTGCCGCGTTCTTTTCCATGTGGATGGCGATGTCTCGGCGCGGGCGGCCACGGCGTCAAGATCGAGCGTGGGGCGGCCGTGGGGAATCACTGGGTTGGGCTCCTTCAAGGTGGTGGCGGTGTGAGCGTACGGGGCGCCGTTCGCACGGCGGGTGACCGGCCCCGCGGCAGCGCGGGGGCCGGCGGCTCGATGCCGCCGGCCCCCGCACCCGGGCCCGGCCGGGACCTGATCAGCGGTCCTCGGCTCCGGTGATGGCGATCAGGGCGGCGAGCCCTTCCCATGAGTGGTGCCAGGACTGGTCAAGGCAGTACGACCCGTTCATTCCGTGATCCGCGAGCAGAAAGAACCGCTCCTTCCCGGCCCGCCGGGCGAGCCTCTGAAGGATGCCGTTCGGTACCCGGCGGTCGGCGGCATAGTGCGTGATCCCAGACACCGCGAGTGCTGCGGCAACGGCGGCGGGGTGGAGTCGGACGTCCAGAACCCGGGCACCGATGATCAGCGCGGCACCCTGGGTAGCGGTGTAGGTGAGGCAGTGGCGGGCGCACGCGCGGCGGCCCTCGCGGGTACGGAAGACGTGCACGCTTCCGTCCGGCGCCTTGTACGTCACCGGGGCCGCGTCGGTCGCAGCCTTCGCCTGAGCGTCCGCATCGGTCTGAATCCAGTGGTCGGCGGCGTCGGCGGCGATCCGCAACAGAGCGTAGGCGCTGGCGAAATGGGCAGGGGCGCGGTTCATCGGTGGGTCTCCTTCGGTCTGTGGCGAGTGGGAGCGCTGGGGCAGCGCACGGCGTTGGTGTGCGCTGCGGGGCCCGTCCGGGCCCGGGGCGGGACGTGCTCCGCCCCGGGCTGGCTGCTACTGGCGTTCAGCGCGCTCGCGCATCTGGCGGACGATTGCGCGGTGAGCGGGCGCCGCGTCGTCCCAGAAAGCGATTTCGGCGGCGTCCGCGATGTCCTCGGCCGTGGCGTTGAACTGCCCGGCGGCTCCCGCGAACAGATCGGCAATGGCTCCGGCCAGGGCATCCATGTCGCGCGGGTCGGCGTCGGGGCCCGGCACCCGGGGAACGGCGTGCGGCTCCTGTCCGCCGTATGCGGCGTCCGCCCACACCTCGGGGAGCATCGGCGCGTAGTGGCGCTTGAATGCCTTGGTGAGCACGGCATCCGCCGTGTGCCATCCGTCGGCAAGGTGCAGGATGCTGGTCACCGCCGAAGTGATCTCGCACGCGCTCGTTGCAGATCCGGCGCGCGCGGCGATGTCCGCGAGCCTCCACCCGCGCCGGGCGCGGTCCTCGGGGGTGTCCTCCGGTGCGGCGTCCGCCAGATGACCGCGAACGAGCATCCGACCGATCTCGATGCTGGCTGCGGCCGGGTCCTTGAAGGTCGTCATTTCGGGCCTTTCGGTGGGTGTTGGTGGTGGTGTCGGTGGGTGCCGTTCCCTCCCGACATCTAAAAGAATACAGCACTAGGGGTTCACAGTCAATCTGACGCACCATCACCAGACCGGTAAAAGTGCAGGTCAGAGCCCTATCCGAAGAAACTTCGGCCCACTTCTTGGCTTGCACAAGCCAACTCCCGGGGCGCCCCGGATGGTCCTCGGCGGCGGCCCGGCCTCGGCGGCCTGGTGCTCGTCCTCGACGCCGTGGCGACCGGCGGCCCGCGACCGGCCCGGCGGCGCGGCCGTGGTCCTGGCGCTCGTCCTCGACGGCGCCCCGGGCCGGCTGAGAGGCGGTGACTGGTCGCCCCCGGCGCGTTTCCTCGACGGCGGCCGGGAGCGCGGGCGGGCCCGGACAGCACCCCCGTTGAGGAATGGTCCGGGCCCGTGGTGTTCACCTGCACCGATGTCGGTTCAGGTGATGTCAAGTCCGCATCCGGTGCACACCAGCGCTTCGTCTGCGCCGGATCCGATCCACTCCCCGGGGGCGTCGTAGGGCTGGGGGCACGTGGCGGGCTGATGGGGCCACTCTCGGCCCGGGATGGCCAGGACCAGCCTGCCGGGATATACCCAACAGCCACCGTGGGTGGTGGTCGGGATCGACGGATCCCATGCGGTACCGGCGGGGGCGGGGGTGGTGATGGCGTTCGTCATGGCGGGTTCTCCAAAGGCGCGGACCGGGCCGGGCTTCCCGCCCCGGTCCGCGCTTATACTGGTAGCTGCTTCCGTTTCGGCCTTCGGGCCGGGTGTTGGTGGGAGCGCGGGCCGGTGGATGCCGTCACCTCTAGGGGTGTCCCACCGGCCCTTCCCGTTGTCCGGGGCGCCCGGCCTGTTCGGGCGGCGCGCCCCGGACCGGGGTTCAGCTCCGGCGGTGGCCGGGGGCTCCGGCCGCCGCGTTGCCGTTGGTGCGGGCCTGGCCCTGCTGGAGCCGTACGGCGGCCTTCATCTCGGGGCTCTGCGCTCGCTCGTAGTCGGCGCGGGCCTCGGCGAGCAGTGCCCGTACGGCCTCGCTGGGGGGCTGCTTCTTCGTAGTCATCGGTTCTCCCGGGGTGTTGGTGGCCCCGGGGGCGAGTGCCGTTCCCGCCCCCGGGGGAGGGGACGGGTACGGCTACTGGCGGGCGGCGAGCTCGTCCAAGACCTCGTCCGCGTAGTTCTGAAGGTGGCGGTGGGCGAGCTCCCGCGCGGGGTGCTTGTCCGCGAGCTTCCACAGCTTGATCCCGTAGTGGGCCAAGTAGCCGACGTACTCGCCGAATTCGAGCGTGACGGCCTGTTCCATGTCGGCCTTCACGGTGGCGCGGTCCTCGGCGTACTGCTCAGCGGGTGTCGTCATCTCGGAATCCTCTCGATCGGGTGTTGGTGAGGTGTCCCGGTGGGGGCGGGTGCCGTTCCCACCCCCACCGGGTTGATCATGCGGCTACGTCACAGCCGCAGAGCGTGCGGAATCCATCGGGATCGATCTCGATCTCATCGCCGCAGTCTTCACACGTGGTGCGCATACTCTGCGCCCCCTTCCGGTTGGTGGTGGTGGTGTCGGTGGGTGCCGTTCCCTCCCGACATCTAAAAGAATACAGCACTAGGGGTTCACGGTCAATCTGACGCACCATCACCAGACCGGTAAAAGTGCAGGTCAGAGCCCTATCCGAAGAAACTTCGGCCCACTTCTTGGCTTGCACAAGCCAACTCCCCGGGCGTTCCGGACGGCCCTCGGCAGCGGCCCGGCGGCCCGGCCTCGGCGGCCTGGTGCTCGTCCTCGACGCCGTGGCGACCGGCGGCCCGCGACCGGCCCGGCGGCGCGGCCGTGGTCCTGGTGCTCGTCGCCGTGGCGGTCCTCGACGGCGCCCCGGGGGCGGCCCGGCGGCCGTGCGGTCGGGGGGGTGTTTGTGGGGTGCGCGGTGCTCGCGGCGGGATCCCCGCTGTGGTGTGTCGGAGCGCGCCCCGGCCACGGCGAGACCCGCACCGACACGGAGTGACCACACCGGCCCCGGCCCCATCGCGGCAGCAGGAGCCCCCCATCAGCCACGGCCGGGCGGCGCGCTCTCCTCACGCTCCCGCATCCGCGACGGCGCGAGTACGGCGCCCCGCCACCCGGCCACCGGGGCGGACGGCACCCGGACCCCCGCCCGGCACCCCTCCCCCCGCCGCTGCCGTCCTTTCCCACCCCCACCGAACCCGCCGGCCGCCAACGGCGCCGGCCACGGAGGATTACGAACCCTAGGCGCCCAACCAACCGCGCCGGCACCGTGAGTGCAACCAGTACGCGGGTTGTGGGGAGAGTCAACAGGGCCAGCGGGGCACCGAATTGACGCTAGGGTCCCTTACACGATCCGGCCGGACCGGAAGCGCTTTGGGAGGGGCCCAATGGGTCGATATGAGTACGCGTTCGCCACACCTGATGATCTTGGCGGTCTGGACCGGTACCGCGCCTGGTGCGCGGTGGCCGGGCTGCCCGCTATCAACGGCGGATACGGGCTGCTCATGGTGGATGACGCCTTCGCGGGCCGAGTCACGCGGCTGACTGAAGATGTGGAATACGTGCGCACGCTGGTCACCGCCGGAAAGACAAACAGCGGGGTCGGCGGTTTGCAGATTCCTCCTGGTGTCTTTCCCCTCGTGCGTCCGGGCTGGCCGGACGAGTGGAAGAGCTGACACGGCCCCCGGCGCGGTCGCACCTTGCAGGGCGGCGGCTCGTGCAGAAGAACAGGCAGAGCCCGGCCTATGTGCCTGTTTCTGAACCTCCGGACGAGGGTGCTCGGTAAGCTGAGAGCCGGCGGATCCTGGGCCAAAGTCACCGCGGTGACTTTGAGAACGATCAAGCCGTGGGGCTCCTCGGTGAGCTCCAGGTGGCGTTGCTGGTCAGCACCGTCACGACGTTCACCACATATCCGGCTCACGTCACTCCAGCCTCATCAGTTTCCGTTCGGGCAACGGTCACAGTGACCGTTGCCCGAACGTTTCCCCAAAGCTCCCATTTCGGACCGACCTGCTTTGACCTGCCGGTACGGGGTTCAGGAACAGGCACTATGGCCGGGCTCTGCGGGGTGTTCAGGGGTCAGGGGCCGAACAGCAGGAAGATCACTTCGACCCTGCCCGGGGAGTCCGCCCGCGGTGGGTGGACGCGGTACAGGAGAGTGATCCGGTCCCTGGTGTCCTTGGCCGGCTCGGTGTCGATGCGCCGTAGCTCCGCGCCCTCGATCGGTTCCGTGGAACTGGTGGGGTCGCGGGGCTCGACGGCGAGCCGGTCCAGTACGTCATGAACGGCTCGTCGCCCGCCGCTGCTGAGCCGGGCGAACTCCTCGTACAGCCGGGGCGGTACTTCGACGGTCCAGCGGGTCACCGCGCCGGGCCCTGGGTCTCCAGATAGGCGTACAGGTCGGCGACCGGGGCCGTCTCTGTCGCCCCGGCAAGCGACGCGGCGATAGCGGCCCGTACCTCGGGCCGGGTCCGCAGCGCGAGCGTCCGCCGGGCATCTGCGATCACCTCGGCCTGTGCGGCGCCGAACCGAGCGGCATCGAGCCGGGCATTGAACGCGACGACTTCGGCGGCTCCGAGTAGGGCGAGCTCGGCCCGGAGCTCGGCGAGCGTCTGGGGCCCCTCCCACTCCTCGATCCGGTATGGGTCCGCGTACGCCCGGGGGGGCGTCTCGTGCGGTAGCGCGCTCATCCTGTGACCTCCGTCGCTGCTCGGCTCCTCAACGGTACTCGCGCCTCCGATACATGGCAGTGCCCCCGCCGGATTCGGTCCGGCTGGGGGCTGGGGGCACTGCCCGGAAGTCGGCCGCCTCGGTGGTCGGGGGACGGCGGCCGACGTGGCTCATCTGCTGCGGCGCCACGTCCGTGGGTCGGTCCTGGGGTACCAGTGCCGCGGAATGGTCATGGCCGTAACGCCATGGCCCGCCAGAGCGTGTACGAGACGGTCACGCTGGCTCCCGGGGCCCGTGAGCTCCGCCAGGGCCGGGACGGCGAGCAGCATCACCCCGCCGGCTGTGATCACCCTGTGCACCTTTCTCCATCCCGGCCGTTCCGACAGCGGGCGGGTATGGGGCCCGGTGTCGTACGCCATGGCCTCGACGGTGACCCCGTGGACCTGCTGTACCCACGCCGTGAGCCTGGGCATCAGCCGTTCAGGATCCCGGCCGTCGTGTATGCACGCGTACACCACTCCGGCGCCGCGTGCGGTGCCGGCAAGCTTGGCGGCCGTCTCGGCCGGCTTCGTGCTCCTGGTGCTCCTGCGGACGGGCGCCTTCGGGACCACCTGCTGTATCCGCTCTGCCGCCGTTGCCAGAGCTGCGAGGTAGCGCGTATCCGGGCAGGCAGGATCGTGCGGGTCTGTCCTGAGCCATGCCAGAGCGATTGTTCGCGCCTGCCTGGCGGCCCGGGTGGCCGGCCCTGCGCCCTCGGCGGCGGTGACGGCGGCCCCGATGTGGGCTCTGAGCGCGGCGGCCAGATCGACCGCGACAGCGGGCGGCCCGCCCTCGGCCTCGTACACGGCGAGCTGATCCGTTATCGCCGTGAGCATGTCCGTCGTGGGCCAGGGGCGACGGGTCATTGGGCGTCCTCCGGTGGCAGGGACGCCACGGCGCTGAGCAGATCGCGCGTGGCGCCGGCGAGCCTCATCAGCGCTGCGGCGCGGGCGTCGGGTACGGCTGTCTCTGCGGCGAGAACCTGGGCGGCCCCCACCAGCCAGTAATCCCCGGTCGGGTACGCCTCCGGAATTAGGCGGGCCACACAATCTCGCAGCGCCACGGCGACGGCGTCACGGTCGGCCGCGCTCGCACGGTCGTACCGCCCGGCCAGGACGTGACTGCTGGTCTGCTGCGCTGATCCGTCGTTCAGGGGCTCCCCATCGGCGAGCATCCACGCCCGTAAACTGGTGAGGGCCGCGAAGAACTGGTCACTCTCAAGTCGCTGGCACTTGTCGCCCGGGAGGGGGCTCAAGTCCACCGGCCCCAATGGCTTCCGCCAGTGAGTACCGGCCTGGCGTACCTCCAGCGGCGCGGCGGTCATGTGATCTCCGGGTGGGGACGTACCGCAAACTCGGCTCTGGTGTGGCTGACGCGGATCTCTGCCGTGACATCGGCCCCGCCGTTGGGGGCGGTCCGGCAGTACCACCGATCGGCCAGCGCCTCGATCAGCCAGAGCCCTCGGCCGCTCTCGGCGTTCAGCGGGGCAGGCTGAGCCGTCAGACCTGCGGCGGCGTTACCGGCGTCGGACACTCCGACCGTGGCGGTTCGGCCGTCGTACGCAATGTGCACCACCACCGTCATGCTGACCGTGTGCCGCACGGAGTTGGTGACAAGCTCGCTGGTGATGCTCTCGGCCCTGTCAACTGCCTCGTCAGGCACGCCCCACGTAGTGAGGGAGGTACGCACGGCATGGCGGGCAACTCTCGGGGTGAGAGAGCTTGTTCCCGGCAGAGCGAACATCCCCCACTCCGGCGAAGGGTGAGCGGTGCCGGCGGGCGGGACCGGGTACATGTCGGGGCTCATAGGGGGGGCGCCTCCCGGGTGCGGGGCATGGCCTGAGATCCCGTGCGGCTCGCGTATTCGTCGGCACGATCACGGGTGACGGCAGCGGCCAGGACCTCGTACAACGCATCGGAGTCAGTGGCCTGGGGAAACCGCTCCGCCGGGGGGACAAGCCAGCGGCGGCCACGGTGGTACTCCTGGCGCCTGCTGTCGGTGGGCGGGGGGCAAAGAAGGGTGCCTGCGGTGACCGCTACGCATAAACGGCCCCACTGCGGCAGCGCGGCCCATTGAGCCGCCTCGCCCACCGGTATAAGCCACTCATAGGCGGCCCGGGGCTGGCAGACGAGCAGGGGGCCTTGGGGGACGCCTAGAACGATCAGCCGACCGGCAACGGTGGGGGCAACTCGATCCGTAATCCGTACAACGTCCCAGGTACGCCCTATGGGCACCTCTGCGAGCTGCCCCGTCTCCCATGTCCGGGCAAGTTCGCCCGGGTTGGCACCGGCGGCCAGGGCCCACCGGATCGCATAGTCGGTCACGGGGTGCCCCCGGTGAGTTCGCTCAGGCGGTGCGCGGCCTCGACTGAGGCGGCTAGAGCACGCGCAGCCTTCCGCCGGGCCTCCTCGACCTCGTCAAGCACCTGCGGGGGCGCTTCCTGGGAGTCGTCGGAGGGCTCTTGCTTGCTGCCGATCTGGGACCGCATCCGGTGGCCTCCATGGGTCCGCGGGGCTCGGCGCCACGCATCTGCTCATGCCACCAAGCCGCTACATCCCGTAGTCAACCCCTTTAGAATCCGTCATGCAATCCCATGATGCAAGCCCAGGGTAGATACCCATACGGGTGAGATGGCGAGCGACGGACCAACGTTCCAGCTCAGAAGAGTGATGAAGGGGTGTGCGCGGCGACGTGAGCAGCGATGAGGCAGACTTGCACACAGCAAACCCACGACGACCACAACGAAGGCGGGGACGGCGGATGAGTGAGCCGAGTGGGCCCACGCTCCGGCGACGGAACCTCGGCGGGGAGTTGCGCCGCTTGCGTGAGGCTGCTGACCTTGATCAGGCTGCGGTGGCTCATCATCTTGAGTGCTCCACGTCCAAAATCAGTCGCCTGGAAAATGGCCAGGGACTCGCCAAGGTGATCGAGATTCGATCCATGCTAGACCTATTCGGGGTTACGGACCCCGAAGCGAGATCGACAATTCTGGAAATGCATAAGGCCGCAGGTGAAATCGGCTGGTGGGAGCAAGCCGAATACGAACAGGTCATGCCCAGTGGACTTAGTGTTTACGTCGGCCTGGAGTATGACGCCCGTGCGGTTCAGAGCTGGGAGCTTGGTTTCATCCCTGGACTCCTCCAAACCCGGGATTACGCCCGTGCAGTTCTGGCGGCTCTCCCCAATTCTTCGGATGGGGAAATTACCCGGATGGTAGAAGTTCGGATGCAACGTCAACAGCGGCTGACTTCTTCTTCTCCGCTTGAACTCTGGGCCGTGATTGATGAATCGGTGCTTCATCGACACATCGGGGGAACTGCCGTGATGGCCAGTCAGATCAGATCCCTGGTCAAGTCCACCCACCTGCCCAACATCACGATTCAGGTCTTTCCCCGGAAGAAAGATGTTCACCCGGGTCTGCGGGGAGCTTTCAGCCTCCTCGAATTTCGTCCTCCGGGCCGGACGATCGGCTATGTGGACAGTCCTGCGGGAAACGTGTTCCTGGAAAAGGATCGGCAAGTTCAATCATTGCGCAACACGTTCAGCCGTCTACAGGCCGGGGCGCTCGATCCGGAGGAATCCAATGCGCTCATGCGCGAACTTATTTCATAAGGAGACTAGATGAGCCAAACCCGCCCCCCTGTCCCCGCTCTTGAAAATCTGCGGTGGTTCAAAGCCACGGCCAGCAGTGAGAGCGGCGCCTGTGTGGAGGTCGCAAAAGTCCCGCATGAATGGGTGGCGCTGCGTGACTCCAAGGAGAATGGGGGGCCTGTCGTCACCGTGGCGACCGGAGCGTTTGAGATGTTTATCGCGGGTGTTCAGTCCGGGCGATTCTGAGCCTCACCACAAGCGGGCCGACTGCAATTGCAGTCGGCCCGCTTGTGGTTGGTGGTGCCACTTGTGCTTCAGCGTCGTTTGCTGCGGGTCTGCCGCTTCGGTTGGCGCCGGGTCCGGGCCGGGGCGGCGGGCTCGTCGGCCATAGGTTCGGTGGTCTCCTCGGCGCCGGCCTCGACCTGGCGGCGGGCCTCGCGCTCGGTCTCCAGCTCCGCCCGGACGGCGGCGAGCTGATCCCCCGTCGCCCGTGCCGTGGCCCGTGCCTCCTCCGCCTCCCGGCGTGCCGCCTCGGCGGTGTGCTGTGCCTGCGCGGCGAGCTGCACCGCCACGGCACGGCCGCCCTCGGCCTCCCGCTGTGCCGCCTCGGCCTCGACGAGCCGGACCCGCTGTGCCTCCCCCTCCCGCTGCGCCGCCGCGGTGGTCTCCTCGGCGCCGGCCTCGACCTGGCGGCGGGCCTCGCGCTCCGTCTCCAGCTCCGCCCGGACGGCGGCGAGCTGATCCCCCGTCGCCCGTGCCGTGGCCCGTGCCTCCTCCGCCTCCCGGCGTGCCGCCTCGGCGGTGTGCTGTGCCTGCGCGGCGAGCTGCACCGCCACGGCACGGCCGCCCTCGGCCTCCCGCTGTGCCGCCTCGGCCTCGACGAGCCGGACCCGCTGTGCCTCCCCCTCCCGCTGCGCCGCCGCGAGTTCCGACCGGGCTGTCTGTGCCTCTGCCCGCACTGTGTCGGCTTCGCGGTGTGCCGCCTCGGCGTCAGCCTCGGCCCGCTGTGCCTCGGCACGTGCCTCGCTCGCGGCCTCCTGTGCCGCTCGGAGTGCGGTGCTGGCGTCCAGTGCCCGGCGGACGCGTTCGTGGGCCGCGTCAACCCGGCCCGTCAGCTCAGTCTCTCGCGGGTGAGGCGGCTCGTGATCGCTGTGTGCCGGTGTGGCGGGCCTGGTCATCTCTCCCCTTGCGGCCTGTGTCGGCGCACCTGGTGTGCCGAGTGGTAAGGGGTGCGGCCGACCGGCCGCACCCCTGCTCATGCCTCGACCAACTGAAGCGGCTGGCTCTGGCCCTCGCGGTCCTCGGCATCCTCTGAGTCGGTGGGGCGGAGAGGGGCGATGTACCTGTTTGCGGTCCCCCGGTCCAGCGTGATGCCGTGCTGTTCGAGCTCGTCCAGCAACGTCATAACGATCGCATTCGTGGTCCGTGTGTCGGCCGGGTCGATCCGGTACCGGTACAGGGCTTCAAGGGCTGCCCGCTTCGTTGGGTAGGACCGCAAATCCCGGTGGGGCTGGTCCTGGTGCTCGTCGGCGGCCTCGTCCGTGCCGGGGTCCTGCTGGGGCACACGGGCGGTGACCGTTCCGGGTGTGCCGCTGTGTGCCGCTGCGGCGGCGGACGGGGGCCCGGCCTCGGTGTAGTCGGCCGGCTCGTCGTCTTCACGGCTCGCCGTGCCCGTGTCGGCGCGCTGGGCAGGCAGATGTGTGCCGCTCTGTGCCACGGGGGGCGTGCCGGTCTGTGCCATCACGGCGGCCTCGGCGGTGTCGGCCAGGGCCTCGATGCGCTCGGCGTGTGTCTCCAGCGTGTCCAGTGCTCGGGTGTGCCGCTGGGCCGGGCTCGGCTGTGTCCACGGGGACTCGGAATCCTGGATCTGGAGCGCTGTGGCGAACTTCCGGTGTGCCGCTCGTTGCCGGAAAGCCTCGCGCTGTGCCGGGTCTGTGGCGAGCTCCGCGCGGTCCTGCCACAGAGCGAGCCGCCGGGCGAGCCTGCGCCCCTTCCTGCTGGCGCGGGCTGCCTCCTCCATCCGGTCGTACCGGTCCCAGAGGTCCACGGCCCGGTCAAGGGCCCGGTCCCGGGCGATCTGCTGAGCGCTGCGGTTGCGGTGGGCGAGCCCAAGCCGGGCCATCAGGCGCTCGCGTAGATCCCGGATGATCTGGGCCATGGCGGTCTGGGACTCGTCGCCCGTACGGTGCCTGAGTTCAAGTCCGAGTGCGGAGTGAGCGGCAAGCGCGGACCCGAAGCTACCAACGATGATCCGGACCATGGTGGCCGCAGTGAAACCGTCGCCTTCGACGTACGCGGGGATGGCGGAGAGTGCAGCGAAGATCCACACGGCGGATCCGTACCAACCGGGGCTGCGGCTCTCGCTGGCGCTCATGCGCTCACGGGCACCCAGCACGCACATGGCCAACAGGCTCTCGAACGCCGCGCACGCCAAAATGCGTTCAGCCTCGTTCGTCATGCCCAACCCATCCCGGTCACCTGTGAACCGGTAACTCGTGTTGAGGCTGATGCTGGTGCAGATGATGAACGCCGTCACGGCGGAGAGCGTCCCGACGCTGAATTTCCTCACTCTGACCGGAGCCTTGGCGGTCGTGTCGCCGGTCTTGGCCTTGCGGTACACCGCTGTCATAACGGCGAGCACGGCCGTGAGGACAAGCGCGGCCCCGATCATGACGCCGTTCCGAGCTGTCCACTGGGTGAGCTGCGCAAAGTCCGTCATCGGGCCGCCCTTCGCCCGTTCCGGGGCCGCCCGGGGACTGCGGTCCCCGGGCGGTGGCCGTTGGCCTTACCGTTGTGGTGGTGCATGGGGCCTTCCTCATTCCCGTAGGCCCTGGGGGCGCGCTTCGTGGTAGTCGGGCGTCCCCGGGGCCTTCTTGTTGATCTGGCTCGCTAGCTTGGTAGCGAGCGAGCTAGCTCGCTACCAAGAGCGCGAGTTAGTTCCCCTGCTCGCTCGCGCTCTTGCGTGCTTGCAACTTCTTCAGCTCGGCCGCGTAGGTCTTCCTCAACGCGTGCTCCACGGTGTCCCGCTTCGACCATCCCCGCTCATCGCCCACATAGGCCACGAGCTCGTCCAGCTCCGGCACGACCCGCGTGTTGAGCTGAACCAGTGGAGCGGGCCCCCGCCGGCGCCGCGCCGGGGGCGCCGGGGACGGGCTGGGCTCTGCCGCCGGCATTCGGGGGACAGCCGGGTCAGGTGCTTCCGGGGCGGCCCTCGGCCGGGGGGTGGGTCGCTCGCGGTCACTCATCACACAATCCTCGTCAGTAGATCTCGATAGGTCTGGAACACTCGGTCACCGCCCGCTTTGCCCCCGTACTTGCTGTAGAACTCACCGGCTGAACGTGCTTCCTTGACGATGGCTCGCCATTCCACGTACGGCTTGAGCAGCATTCCGGGGGAGGTGCGTTTGAACTCCTCTTCGGCCCGCCGCGCGTCTCGGGTCCAGACCGCGCCAACGTACGCGGCGCCGAGGATGATCCCCACTTCACGGGGGAGTTTCGGCAACCCGTCCTCGGCCTGGTACCCGTGGAACTTCGCCACGGTGATCTTGGCGCCGTCCACTCCGTCTAGGCCGTCCTCGTCCGGACGGGCGGCGTACACGATCTTCGTGCACGCCGTGAGTCCATTCTGAGTGAGGACACCACCCTGACGGTTCGGGAAATCAAGGGAGACGTACGCGGCGCTCGTGCCGATCAGGCTCCGCCGCAACCGGCGTTCGGCGTGATCGTCGGGGGTCTTCTCCTGGGCGGACAATGCGCGGCTGCTGGGGATGACCCGAAGGTTGCGCGGCCATCCCCTCTCCGGGTCCAGCGGGACGGCGATAGCGTCGGCCCACCCCTCCACATCATCGGCGGCCAGGATGGCGCTCATGTCCAGCGGGTTCCCCTTCTCGTCCAGCTTGGGGCTGGCGCCCGTCCACTTGGTAGCGGCGGCCCGGGGGTCAAGATCGCCCAGGATCACATCTTCGTCAGGGTGCTCGACCGCGTACGCAACCGCCAGAGAAACGGCGCTGGCGGTCTTGGTCACCCCTCCGGTCTCGGAATAGCTCCCCACAACCTGAGTCTCTGTCAT
>NZ_LC735415.1:0-60067 GCF_034961445.1 Streptomyces yaizuensis | reverse complement strand
TTCCGGACAGAATGCAATTCGCGCAAGCGCGAATTGGAGGTGATCGCGCAAGCGCGATCACCGGGGCTGGCTACGAGGGGAGGTGCATCACGCGCGGGCCTGTGTAGGGCTTGGGGTTCCTGCCTACCACCCCCGCAACGAGAGTGACGGACCGTCGGCCCGATCGGGCGCCGGCCCCACCGCAGTGACGGGCTCCGCTGCGCTCCACCCTGACCACTCCCCCACCCTCGAAACTGGCCGCTCACGTTCACGAATACCCCGTCAGCTTACACGTCAACCCACCACTGCGGGGCGGATTACGTACATGCATCACCCGAGCGAGCGAACGCGCAACCCGCGTGATGCATCACGCGGCGCGAGTGTGTAGCGTTTGGGTCCTGGCTGCACCACCCCTAAGCCCGCCCATAAACTCACCGGCTGAATTCAGGATTGCGCGGCCTCGAATAGCTTAGCCACAGAACGGAAGCCCGATATGGGAATGCCGGAATTCGGCGTGCGGAGGTACATGAGCCGTTCGGCCGCCAGGCCGTACGGCGGAGCCCACCACCGGCACCGGCCACGCCTCCATGCTTTTGAGCGTCACGGCCGGTACAACCCGAGACGCAGCTCCGCTGGTGCCGCCTACGGTCCGCACCCGACGCACGGAGCCGCACGCGAAGCCGCCTCAGCCCCGTCCGGGGGCCCGACGCGCGGCAGCTGGCGGGCCGCCGACGGATGGATCCGCGGCCTCCCCGCCTGGTCGCGAGTCTCGCCGCTGCATGGAGCGGCTGGAGGGAGCGGCGCGGGCCGTAGGGGGCGGGCCTCTAAAGATCAGATAGGCGCGGAACCGTGACCTGCGCAAACGCGGAAGTTCTATTCCCCCGCACGCATAGATCGTGGTCGTGGAGCCCGAGATGTATGCGGCCTAGCCGACTAGATCGTCCCTGGCTAGGGACACGCCGACCGTGAATGGATCTCGCGCATAACATCACTCATGAGGTATGTTATGCGCCTCAATGATCATGGAGGGAAGTCAGTGGCTCAGCGCTTGAGAAGCAGTGCACCGGCGCCGTCGCGGACGCCGCCGCTGGCTCCCGTTCCGGCCCCGGAGCGGGACGACGTCAACGGCCTCGAATCGGCTGCCGCCCTGCTCAACAAGTTCAAGGAGCTGTCCAAGGGCGGGACGTTCACCTACGACCGCAAGCGCCGGCCCTACGCCTTCTACGGGACGAACCACTCCAGCGTCTCGGACGTGTTGCAGGCGAACCTGTGGAAGTTCCGGCTCACCACGGTGGCCCGGGACGTGCTGGACTACCTGGTCACGCACCACGACCGGCAGGCCCTGGTGAAGACGACCCAGGCGAAGCTGGGCGAGCACTTCTGCTGCTCGCAGACCAAGGTCAGCAAGGCCATCGGGGAGCTCTCCCGCCACAACTTCACGTGGAAGGAGAAGCGCGGGCTGTACCGACTGAATCCGCTCTACGCTTACGGGTGGGGCAGTGACCACCACCGGGAGCTGGTCGTGTCGCTGCAGAACGTTCTGCTGGAGCACCAGATCGAGATTCCGACGGTCGGGAAGAAGGAGACCTCGCGATGAGCAGCACGATCCCTGGATTCCACAACCCGCAGCTGTTCGAGGTCCTTCCCAACGCCTGCCTGTCGGCCACAGCGCGCGACATCTTCGACGTGCTCACCGCGCGCCAGGAGCCCGGCGGCCTGGTCCACATCCGTCAGCAGGAGCTTGCCGAGCGCCTCGGGCTGTCGCAGTCCGCCGTCTCCCGAGCCATCAGCCAGCTGCGCGACAAGGGCATCATCAGCGAACGCCAGCGCAAGGGCACGCTGCTCATCCACCCGCTGCTGGCCGGCTACGAGTCCCTCGCCCACATGACCAACCACCTCAAGGCCCCGGACACCCACGTGTGGCCCATCAACTTCCCCGTCGGTGACATCCGCCCGCCCCGCGTACGTGACGGCCGCACCGGCACCGACTTCGACCCGGACCCCGACGGTGGCGAAGACGTCACCCTCGAGGATGTCCAGCCCTCACTGCGACTGGCCGGGTAGTCCGCAGCTCCTGCCCCGCCACTGCCACGGCGCCCACCCCACCGGGAGGGCGCCGTCGTCGTTCCCGGCCGGGGTCGCCCCGAGCCGGTAGCACCAGGTGAACCGGACCGTTCCAGATTTCTGGAACAAGCCGCGGCTCGCCGATCCGCCGCTGCTGCCATCGGCTCGTTACAGCAGCAGGCCGCCGCTGCGCGAGCGCGCCGGCCTGCTGTACGAGCAGCACCCTTGTCCCGCGGGCCCATGCAAATGCTGCGCTGCCCCCGGACCCTCGCCGTACAGCAGACCGCGAGCACGACCAGGACCACGGGCAGCACCGACTACAGCACCGTCCCAGCCAGGGCCCGGCGGTCACCGGTCAGGGCGTAGCGGCGGGCAGCGAGGCCGTGGTCGAGGGGCTCGCCGATCTGCTCGCACAGGAGCGCCAGGACGTCGGCGGCCTCAGTGTCGGAGAGGTACGCGGGGGCGACTTCGAGCATCAGCTCCCCGATCGCGTGGCTGCTGGCGGCGAGGTCGTCGACGACGGCGCGCAGCGCGGTGACGGCCGGGTCCGCCGGCGGTTCGGCGGGCGCCGGGGGCGGCGCGGTGCGGACGTCGCGCACGGCCTGGCGGACCACGGCGCGCACCGTGGCCGTGTCGAGGGCCTGGAGGCCGCTGTGGGCGAGCGCGGCGAGTCGGCGGGTGATGATCTCCGCGACGGCTTCCGTACGGCCGGAGACGGCGATCAGGGCCCGCTGGGACAGCCCGTAGTCGAGCGCGGCCGCGGCGCCTGGGTCGCTGTCTCGCGTGCGAGACGTCTCGGGGCCGGCGGCGACGGCGTCGTGGATCGCGGCGAGCGCGCGGGCGACATCGAGGAGCCGGTACGCCTGGGCGCGGCTGATGCCGAACTCCGCCCGGCAGTACGACTCCCAGCTGCTGTGCCCGAGCGGCACCCAGACGCGGGCGGTGTGCGCGTCGCGGACCCGGGCGGCGAGGACCGCCACGGAGCGCCGGACGTCGTCCATCGCCTCGCGCAGCCCGGCCGTCAGCTCCTGGGCGCGGGCCTCGCTCAGCGGCGGCCGCGCCGGGTCGACGCCGTGCTCCTGGTCCTCGTTGTCCTCGTTGTCCTCGCCCACGACTCCATCGTCCTCCGCGCCGGCGGGCACCACCAGGGCGTGCGGGAGCACGGGGCGCGAGCTCCGTCTCACACCCTCACAGCCTCACAGTTCACCCCGTCCACCTGGGGAAACGCCCTATGAGCCTGCCAGCCTCACAGCGTGACACCGGGCTCGGGGCGGGTCTGTCACGCTGATCCGCGACGGCGGGCGCGGGCCCGCCGCACGAGGCGAAGGGGGCCCGGTGGCGGGGATCGAGCGAGAGTCGGCGGAGGTGCGGATACCCAAGGCGGCGCTGGACGCCTTCGCCGCGGCGCTGAGCGTGCGCACGGTGGCGATGCGGACCTGGCCGAACGACGGCCTGGAGTGGATGTACCCGGTGGGCACGTGGGAGGAGGCGCACCTGGAGGTGGCGCTCCTGCCCGGCGGCGAGGAGGTCTGGCTGCGGATGTCCACCGACCGATCCAGCGTCGCCGTGTGGACCATCGAGCAGTGGTGGGAGTTCGCCGGGGAGCTGCCCGGCGCCACGCCGCCGCCGGCCTGAGCCGCGGGCGGCCGGCGCACGGACGGCGGAAGCAGGCGTGGCCCCGGCGGGCCCGGGTCGTTGAGCACCCGGCCGCCGTGGCCGCTGACCGCCGAGCGAACGAGGACCGATGCCGAACAGGCCGCCGTACGACCCGACCTACGGCTTCGACCACGACACCCGGACGGTGCGCGTCCATCACCACGACCTGGCCCGGCTGCTGCTGATGTTCCGCTCGTTGATGCGCGAGACGCAGAAGCCGGGCTCGTGGGAGCACATGGACGACTACGACCTGTCCTTCGAGCGCCTCGCGGACGCGGCCGACGCCGCTGCGGAGATCGTCTACGGCGATAAGTGGCAGGGGCCTGACCTGCGGATGCGCTGCACGACCACCGAGCCGGTTTACGAGTGGCCCGAGGGCGGTCCGTACGACGGGGAGGCGACGTTCACCTGGCTGGTGCCGGGCTACGGCTCACACGCCTCCGACGACGACCAGGTCCAGCGCCACTCGAACACGGCGCTGTGCGGGTTCAGCTGGGCGAAGGGCGACCGGCCGCGCCGGGTGGAGGGGCTGCCGGAGTGCCCGGAGTGCCGGCGCGAGGTGCGGCTCGGTGCCGACCGGCCGCGCGGCGCCTGGTGACAACTGCCGGGCGGATACGCGTTGCCGCCGGGTGGCAACGGGTGGATACGGCGGTGGCTACGATGCGCAACGGCCCGGCCCCGGCAGCTGCAATGCCGGGGCCGGGCCGTTGCCAGGGGTGGCTACCCGAGCCAGACGATGTTCAGGACGGTCAGGCTGTGCAGGGGCCGGTTGATCCAGTAGGTGACGGAGAGCTGGCCGACGGCCGCGTAGCGGACGTCCTCGCCCTCGTCGTCGTCGGTGTCGAACTGCCGGAAGCCGAACGGATCGTCGGCGGCCGCGGTGAGGATGTCCCACACGGTGTCCACCGCGTGCTCGGGCAGCGCGTCGAGGACCTTGGCGGCCGGTGCGGAGACGCGGACCGCGTACGGCGACGGGCTCACCCGCGACGTCGGCGGAGCTCCGCCAGGTCGACGGCGTCGCTGTCGTCGTAGCCGGAGGCGACGAACGCGTCGACGGCCGGGGCGTGCGCGAGGCGGCCCTGCCAGTCCTGGACGACCTCGTAGAGCCCGGCCAGGGAGAACGTGCGGCGGGATTCCTCGAGGGCGGCGGTCCAGTCGCGCTCGAAGGCCGGCACCCAGCGGTCCGCGCGCTTGTCGGCGCGCAGCTGGGCGAGGAGTTCGGCCGGCGCCCCGGGCGCGGGGGCGTAGGCGGTGACGGGTGCGTGGTCGGGCTGGGCGCTCATCGTGTCCTCCCGGCGGGTCCTCCCCTCACCGTACGCGCGCCGGGTGGCCGTGGATGCGGTCATGGGCGGATCCCCTCTTACCGGGTCAGGGTGCGGGCGACGGCCTGGGCGTGCTCGCGCAGCGGCAGGTCCTGCTTGTCCCAGGTGGCGGCCACGTAGTTGAGGAGTTCGGCCGTGGCGCGCTCGGAGTCGCTCGGGTCGCTGGTGAGCAGCTTGTCGGCGGCGAAGGCGACGTCGACGGCCGGGGTGGACAGGTCCTCCGGGGCGAGGGCGTTGCCGCGGTCGACGTCCAGGACCAGGAGGTGGCGCACCTGGTTGCGGGACTGGATGGTGATGGTGTCCTCGCGCGGCGAGTCCGCGTCCGCGACGGTGAAGCCGGGGTGGTTGAGGATCGCCGCGGCGATGGCCTCGGTGAGCACCGGCTCGGGCAGCAGGTCGTCCTCGGTGGGCTCCGCCTCCTTGAAGGTCAGCGTGTAGTTGATGCCGGCCTCGGTGGTGAACCACACCGTGTCGCCGCCCGGGTCGGCGTCCGCGGCCGCGAAGTGCGGGCTGCGGCGCAGCGCGTCGGCGACCCGGACCGGGTCGTGGTCGGCGTCGAACAGCGGGCTCTTGTCGCGGTCGATGGGCGGAAAATCAGCGGTCACGCTTTTCGCTCCTAGTCAGTAATCCAGATCGAGGTAATCGATGTCGTTGATTTCTACGTCCGACAGTCCCATAGCGCGACCGCCGCCGTCCTGGAAATAGACCTCCTTAAACCCTTCGGCGATGATTCCGCGCATCTGCTGGTCGCTGGCCCCCGCGTCGCGGGCGTCGAACAGCTGCTGCGCGTACGTCGCGGGGAGGTGCACGGTGAGGCGGCGAAACCGTCCGTCGTCGGTCGATCCGGCGGACGACGTGTAGCCGAACCGGGCCCTCGTCTCCACCGTGATCCCGCCCGTGGCGGCGGCCTGCTTCTGCCGGCGCTTGCGCACCAGCGGCTGCCAGCGGGCCTTCACCGCGTCGTCGATCTTCGCGGCGACGTCGGCGCGGGCGTGCTTGCGGGCGCCGCGCCGGTACCTGTTGACGGAGTCGGCGGTGACCCCGAGCTCCTGGGCGACGGCCTTCGCGCTGCCGAACTGCTTGAGCAGGAACCCGATCTGGCCCTTCAACGTCTTGGGCGGGTCCTTGGTGAACGCCTCGCGGTCGGCCCGCTCGATCGCGTCCTCGATCTCCCCCACCGGCTACTCCCCTTCGTCCAGGACGGCGTCGCCGCCCTTGATGTGGCGGGCCGGGTTGAGGCCCTTCTCCATGAGGTCGACCGCCCACAGCATCTGCTGGACGCCCTCCAGCTTCGCCAGGCCGGGCGTGGGCCCGAGGCGGAATCCGCCGGGCTGCGGCTTGCCGGACGCGGCGTACGGGAGGAAGTCGAGCGGGGAGGTCCCCGGGCTCGGGTAGACGACGCAGTCGGACAGCACGGCCAGCGGGTAGAGGCCGGTCATGTCCGCCATGTTGCGGAGCTTGCGGTGCATGTTGACCCGGGCCTTGCTGATGACGGCGGCCCGGATGTCAGGGCGCCACGTCGGCCGTGCGAGGGCCGGCCACGTCTCGCCCTCCTTGTAGTGCTTGCCCTGGGGGCGCTCGCGGAGCTTGCCGACGCCCCCCTTCACCGTGGCCTTGATCGCGGAGAGGACGGCGGCCAGGCCCGGGTCCTTCTCCTTGTGGTGCTCCATCGCCGCCAGGAACTCGGTGTCGGACAGGTCCCGGGTGACGCCCATGTCGGCGAGGGTGTCGACGTAGGCGTTCTTGAGGCGGTCGTGCCACGGGTCGAGGTACGCGCCGGTCTCGCGGCGCAGGTACGCCTCGATCGGGTGCACGTCGTGCCCGAGCTCCTGGGCGTAGGCGAGGGTGTGCGTCTGGTACCAGGCCGGGCCCGTCGGGCGGGAGCCGTCCGGCGTGAACGGGCTGGGCAGGCGCGGGTCCAGCTCGATGTGGGACAGGTCGGCCAGCCAGCTCCCGGGGATCTTGGGGTTGAACTTCGGGGCGTGGAAGTGGTCGGGCGCGCTGAGGCCGACGACCAGGCGGGCCGCGGCGGCGAGGAACGCTGTGTTCAGGTCGAGGCCGACCGCGTACGGCAGGGTGCACTCCTCATCCGAGAGCGTGTCTACGTCCCGCACCCACTGGTACGCCTCCTCGTTGAGGAACCCGCCCTTCCAACCGCTGCTGACGACGACGGGGTGCTCCGGGGTGGCCTCCGGCGGCGCCGGGTCCATCGGGTCGGTGCCGAGGCTGCCCGCGTTGTAGCCGGAGACCCAGTTGCCGGTGGCCGGGTCCTGCACGGCCTTGGTGGGCGGGCGCAGCGCGGTCATCAGCTCCAGGCCGGAGACGGCGGTGGAGCCGCGCGGGGTGATGACCCGCTGGGCGTACACGCCGAGGACGCGGGCGATGTCGGCCGGCTCCATCTCCGCGACGCCGGGCCAGGACCGCTCATCGAGGGCGTCCCACGACAGGATCGCCAGCTGCACGCACTGCCGGTCGCGGCCCTGCGCCTTGCGGTAGATCCTCGCCCACGGCCCGAAGCCCCGCTGGGTGAGCTGCCACTTCGCCTTCGCGACCTGCTTGACGACCGGGTGGTCCTCCGGCAGGCGCAGGGAGCGGCGCTGCTCGTGGCCCTCCAGGCGCTCGGGCAGCCCGAGCTTCACGGCGGCCGCGGCGGTGAGGACGATCAGCGGGTCGCTGTCCTTGCCGTACCGGTTGAGCTTGGCGGCGCCGAGACCGGACTCGCGCAGCGTCCACTCCACCAGCTCCGGGACGGTGGTCGCCGGGCAGTCCAGCACGACGCCGCCCGCTGCGTACGCGGAGCCGTCACCGTCCAGGACGGCCAGCGGACCGTGCGGGAAGCGCGGGTCGACCGCGGGCTTCGCGGCCCTCTTCGCCGCCGGACGCCGGGACGACGTCGCCGGGCGCGCGGCCGGACGGGCAGGACGCTCGGGTACCGGCTTCACCGCAACACCGATGTCGGGCTCCGCCTCGTCCTGCTCCACGGTGGGCACGCGGGTGAACGTCTGCGGCACCTCGGGCTGAGGCGCGACGGCCGGGGCCGGGGCGGCGGGAGCAGCGTGGGCGGGGTACTTCGCCGCCCATCCCTTGAGGAGCCGCTGGTACGCCTCCAGGCGCGGCGACTTCGGCTCGGAGCGGCCGTTCTCGTAGTTCTTGACCGTCTGCACGGTCGACTTCAGCGCGGTCGCGAGGCGGGCCTGGGTGATGCCGGCGGCCTCGCGAAGGCGGGCGCGCTCCGCCGGGGGCGGGAGCTGCGGCTCCTCCTCCAGCAGCGCGTCGATGTTCGCGAACAGCTCCTCTTCGGATGCCATGTCGATCTCCTCTCGTGCCCTCACCCTAGCATTGTTTACCCTAGTCTTTAACCCACTTTTTTAACCCGATCGGATTCACTGATCGGGCGGGAAGTGGACGGCTCGAAGGGTCCGCCGCAGGCCCTGGCTCACACCTCACAGCCTCATCGCGCACCGCCTCCACCTGCGAAAACGCCGTGTGAGACACATAGGTGGCGGACCGAGTTGCCGAGAGATCGCACCGCTGGGCGGCCGGGCTCGCTACGGTGGCGACCATGGCGGACCATAGCGAGTCACAGACGTGGTCGACACGGGCGCAACTGGGGGCTGTCGAACTGCCGCCGGGCGCGCCGGCCGGGACGGTGCGGATGGTCACCGGCACCCGGGCCCGGCGGGTGAACGAGCAGGAGGCCCACGACTTCGGGATCTCCACCGACCGGGCCTGCCTGGAGATCGAGCAGATCTTCTACGACGCCGACGACGACGTCCTGCGGCACACGATCACCGTCGACTACAGCGGCCAGCCACACGTCACCCGCCACGTGCCCACCGCCGAGGAGCTCGCGCGCCGCGAGTAGCCGGGCGCGGCCGGTACGGTGCCCATGACGACGTCGACAGCAGCAGGGGGAGAGCGTGGCGAAGGTTCGAAGCCGTGGCGAGGTGCTGGGCTTCGCGGTGCCGGCCGCGTTCTTCCTGCCCGGGGTCGCCTACCTCGGGATCACCAACGGCCACCGGTTCATCGCCAACGACTTCTTCGCGCTCATGTACTGCCTGGCCAGTGTCGGCTTCGCCTCGGTCCCGTTGATGGCGTGGCGCCGGGGCGGCGGCCGCTACGCCGACCCGGGCTTCGTCCGATCGGCCTGGTTCCCGTGGTTGTTCACCACCGGGCAGGGCGTCGCCTACAGCTCCGCGCGCGGCGACGCCAACGTCTTCGTGCTGATCGTGGGCTGGGGCGGTTTCATCTACGCCGGGATGGTCGCCCTGTACTTCCTGGCGCGCGCCTTGTGGTCCACCGACGGCGAGTCCGTGCCCGGCAAGAGAACCGGGCAGGCGGAACTCCACGAGCCGAAGGCTGGCACCTGAGCTGTGCTCAGTCCTTAGCCCGGCTGTCGTCGTCCAGGTGGCTCACGGCGTAGCTGTGCTCATCCGGATGGCGGGCCAGGCGTGCCATCACCCACGCGGTCCGGGCGTCCATCCCCTCGCCGAAGTCAGCGGCCAAGCGCCGCGCCTGCCATGTCGTACGCGGGGCGAGCACCCACCGCACGAGTGAGAAGCGGGCGGGGCCGGTGACAGTCGTCGTCGGCCCTGCCACGGCAGGCGAGCCCTCGGAAGCAAGATCGGGAGCGTTCGGGTCAGGCACGATGCTGAGTCTGGCGACGGCCTCCGTCGTCGTGGCGGTGATCAGGCCGGTGATCACCTAAACGAGCGCCGCCGAAGCATCGTCGTTGACGGCTTCCGGAGCGCAGCAGCAAACCTGACGGCTTCGCTGCCCGGACCGGCCGTGTGTTACTACACCTACGCGGTCATTTCCGACGCGGCAGTCGAGCTTTTCGTTGATCCAGGATCGGCTGCAGGCGTTCGTCGTGCGGCACGTAGCGCAGTTCACCGTTGCCTGTTCCATCGGCGATCACGCAGTCCGCCCCGCGACCTGCGAGGCAGCGCGGACAACTGCGTTTGATCCAGTGCCGACGTGCCACTTGCCGGTAGAGCGGCCTTTTGCGCTTGAGCTGCTGAGTCCCGTCGTCGTCCAACGGCTCCGTCGGCTCTTCCCCGGGGCTGAGGCCGGCCCGTTGCTTCCATATCTCAATCTGGCGCCCTTGTTGGACCGTGACCCGGTCGCCGGCGACCTCTCCGTAGCGAACGAGAGTCTCCACCTGGTCGCGCATGTTCCTGTAGCGGCCCTGGTTCAGGCTTTTGAGGATGTTCCCGACGCGGGTGATGGCATCCGCGGCTGCTCTCTCGGCAGTGACTTTCGCCAAGATGCTTTCATGGGTGGCGCGCGCCTGGTCAGCGAAGTGGTCCGCGGCCCTGCTCACGATGGCGTCCTCCTCTTCGGTGCGGTCATGAGCAGCCTTGGCGTTGACGTGGGCGTAGAGCGTGCGCACCTGCTGGGTGTCCTGGGCCATCACCGCTTGGTCCAGCTGGGCGTAGAGAGACCGGCGCAGCTCTACCTGTTCCTCCAGCCAGCCCTTCGTCGTCTTCAAGGCGGCGTCCAGCCGTTCCTGTGCCTCTCGGTCCACCTCGGGCAGAGCCGCGATTTCGCTGCAGAGCCGTGTTGCGGCGAGCACGAGACCGAGGCTGCGGGCATCGTCCAGTTGACTCAGCAGCGCCCGCGCCTGGGCGTTCACGGTCGGCTCCTTCTTGGCCTTGCCCGGCGTCCAGCGTGGTGCAGGTGCGCTGTGGGACGCAACGATTCGCTGCACGGCCGGCGTCGTCAGGCCCCGCTCCGTTACCTCGCAGTCCTCGAGGCCGAACCACTCGGTGGGCCGCGCGAACGCCTCGGTGCCGATCCTGACCACGCGGGCCGTGCCCTCGCTGTCCAAGCGGATGCGGTGCACGTACCAGCGCCGGATCAGAGTGTCCCGGTCCACCGGAACGGACACGCCCAGCACCGGCTCGCGCTCCTCGTCCCACACGGGCGCCACGGCCTGGTCCAAGTGCACCCGCAGTCCCCTGCGCTCCATCTGGATGTCCACCACCGAGCCGATCGGTGCCCCGTCCGGCTGAGCGAACTCGAAACCAGCTGGCATGCCGCGTTCCCGGAGCCAGGCGCTGGCGGCGGACTTCACGTACAGATGGTCGGCGCTGGAGACGCCTCGGGCACGGCGGCCGCACACATGGAGGTGCCCCTCGGGGCCGCGATGGTGGGCGAAATGGCAGACCCGGTCGGTGTAGAGCTTCGTGGTCAGCTGGAGGCCGCAGCCCCCGAGCAGGAGCCCGCACCAGAACGTGTCACCATCGTGCCGACGTCGGAAGACGTCCAGTTCGATCGCTTCCAGCGGCAGCATCAAAGGCTCGTCGGAATCCACGCTGCCAAGCACTGCCGTCTGAATCTGCCGCCTGTCGCCGCGCACCGAATCCCCGCCTTTCCTCCCAACTCATGTTGCCATCAGAGGCATTGGTGTCACAGGCGGTTGCCTCGGTGACGCCTCGAGGCCGCCTCTCCTCACGCGGTCCTGCCCAGCAGTGTCGGCTGCGGGACCACGGCCGCCGTCCCGGCCTCCCTCGCCGCGCGCTCCGCACGGGCCCGGCGCACCGCGGCGGCGTGGGAGGCGTCGGCCTGGCGGCGGCGCTCGGTACGGGCCTGCTCGATCGGGGCCGGCGCATCGTCGGCCGCCGCCTCCGTCTCGGGGAACGCCCGGCGGCTGAGCGCGCGCATCGCGGCGGTCTGCCGCTCCACCGCCTCCGCGATCGACGGGTCGACACGGCTCGGAGGCACGACGGCCTGGTGCGCGGCGAGCGCCTGGTGGAAGCCGGCCGATCCCATCTCGCGCGTCTTCACCGGCGCCTGCGAAGCGTCCGGCGCGGCGGCCGGGGCCTCCGACGCGGTCCGGGACGCGGGCGCGGCCCCCGGGGGCAGGACCCGCACCGTGCGGACCGCGTCCGTGCCGACCGTGCTGTTGGCCGTGGCGACGATCCGCGCGGTGATCAAGCGGAGCTGGGTGGCGTAGGCCGGGGAGTCCGGGCGCAGGTCGAGCTGTCCGGTCTCCGGGTGGAACGCGACGGCCGTGACGTGGTGGGGCAGCTGCGGGGCGACGGCTCCGGCGATGTCGGGCCACTGGTCCAGGACGCTGCCGCCGGCGGCTGGGAGCTCCCAGGCCCGGTCGGCCATCAGGCCTGCGAGCACGGCGGCGAATCCGGAGGGCTCCCGCCCGTCCCGCTTCACGGCCGTCGCCCGGCGCCGGCGCGGGGCGCGGGCCTCGCCGCCGCTGTTCCGCGCGGCGAGGCGGGCCTGCTGCAGAGCGACCCGGGCGAGGTCGACGCCGGACAGCTCCGGGCTGTCGGCGTCGCAGCCGGTCTGGTCGGTGATGGTGGTGGTCTGCTCGGTCACGTCGGCCTCCTACCGGTGTCCGTAGGTCATCAGCGAGCTGCGGGAGCCGTCCTCGATCTGGTCGGCGCGGCGCACCAGGCGCTCGCCGAAGATGCGCAGCGCCGTCTCCGGGTCCAGGGAGCGGATCAGCGTGGTCTCGCCGCGCATCAGCTCGCCCGCGGCGGCGGCGCGCAGCTCGGCAAACTCCTGCTCGCTCGGCTCCAGCGCGAGGGCCTGGTCGTCGGCGACGACGCCGAGGTCCTGGCGGCGGCCGCCGTTCGCCGCTTCCCTGACCTGGGCAAACGCTGCCTCCACCTCACTGCGGACCGCGCGGCTGGTGGGTGCGTCCCAGTCGCCCTCGTACCGCTCGGTGCGGGCGCGGACCTGCTGGATGCGGTGACGGCGGGCAGCTTCCTGGGCACCGCGCCACTGCTCGACCGCGTCGGCCCGCTTGGCGGAGGTGTCCAGGACCGTCTCGGCACCGGCCAGCAGCACGGCGAGCAGACCCGAGCCCCGGCGCACCCTCGCCGCCTCGCCGCGCAGGTGCAGCCAGCCCTTGACGTCGGTCACGGTCCATCCGGCGTCAGCGACGTTCCGGGCTACCCAGGCGATCCGGGGGACCGAGCAGCCGCGCAGCCAGTCCAGTTCCTGGGTGAGCTCGCGGGCCAGCTGGAAGCGGCGTCCGACCGCGTTCAGCTTCCGGCGACCGCCGGCCTTGCCGTTGGACTTCTTCGGGGTGGGGGACTTGCTGACCCCGCTTGCGAGCTTGCTCTCAGGGGGGAGGGAAGTAGTACCCGCAGTGGAAGACGCTGAGGTACCGACCTGCATTGGGGTGCAACGGACCTCATCCGAAACAGCCGTCACAACCCGCTGCTCAGCACCCCTCCCCGAGGCCTTCGCCGGGGCCTTCGATGACGTCTTTGAGCGCGGCTTGCGCACCTTCCGGGAGGCCTTCGCCGCCAGCTGGGCCATCAGCTCCCGGCCGGCCTCCGCGATCCCCGATGCTGCCCGCGTGTACGCCGGAGCGTCCTCGTCCCGCTGCACCGTGCGGATCCCCAGCGCGACGTCGAACTCCACCGGGATCATCCGCGCGAACTCGCTGGCCTGCGCCGGGCCGCCAGACACCCGCGTGCCCTTGACGACCCACGCGAGCAGCCCGGCCTCCCGCAGCATGCCCAGGTGGTACTCCACCGACCGCTCCGACAGACCGGTGCGGCGCACCAGGTAGTCGATGCCCGGACGACACGGGAAGAGCTGCGCGAGCTCCTGGGCGACGCGCACGGTCGTCGGCCCGAACGAGCGCGGCCCGTGCGACCGGTGCCGCCGCGGCTTGTAGAGCCCGGACCCGGCGACCCAGTGGACCGCCTGCATCCACGAGTAGCCCTCGAGGGCGATCCGGCCCGCCGACGTCGACAGCCACTGCGAAGCCTCCGGCACGAACAGGCCGGGCAGCACAGAGACCGTGCCGTCGACCGAAGAGCCGGCCGGGCGCGGGGCCGGGATCACCACGGCGGTCTCCACCGCCACGGCGCTCACCGGCCCACCGTCCCGGCAGGGCGGTGCGCGGACACGGGCGGGCAGGCGCGAACGACCATCCCGGCAGCCTCGGGGACTTCCTCTGTGGGCAGAGTCCGGAGATCAGCGGCGGGCCTGTGGACAACGAGAGCGAGGCTGGACAGGTCGGAACGAAAAGAGGGGGTCACATCTTCTACAGGTTGAAAAATCGGGTCGCGTGTGACGCTCCCGTCGAAGTTTTTCGAACCGTGGGCACATGCCGGACGAACTGCGCGGAACGGGAAAAACGGCTTCGGGAATCCCGTCACACGGGAAGCCCACCGAGCCTGAACCGGGGTGAATCGGGCAGAGCCAAGCTGACAGGGGGACACCAGATCGGGCACTATGAAGAGACCAGCTTCCATATGCGTGGACCGACCGAGCCCCTAGCGGGGCTGGGCCTATCCGTTCGTGTGGATGTGTGGGAGCCCCCTCCGTGAGGAGCGGGCGCCGAACGAAGAACCAGAGGCGGCCTCCTGGCTTCCTTGAAGTGATTCGGACGGATGCTCTGTCGGCCCTGCCAGGGGCCTCTGGAGCGCGCGGCCTCCCCCTGCCAGGGGCGACTGCGGTTGTGCGAGTGCGACCCGCCTGCCAAGGCGGGGTGCTGCTGAAGTGCGGTACTGCGATATGTGAAGAACCAGCTCAGTGAGCTGGAGCCTGGAACCGGCGCCAACCGGGGCCAGGCAGCCGACCTAAGTTGTGAGTGGTCGGCGCTGACGGGCCGCGCGAGGCCGGGGTGGATTACCAGTCCACTCTTTTGGCGCGCGCGGCCGATGACCTAGGTCATCCCGACCCCCTCGATGCCGAAGGCGGAGTCGGCGAACCCGAAAACGGGCGGCACCGCGAAGTCATCCCTCATCGGACGCCTCCTCGACGGCGGCGTCCGGGTACTTCTCCGCCAGCTTCCGAAGAAGGTGCGCGTACGCGCGGCGGTTCCCGCGGTGAGGCTGGGTGGCCCCCGCCTCCCAGCGTGCGATCGCAAGACGCTTGACCCCGATGGCCTCAGCGACTTCGGTCTGCGTGAGGCCGGCGGCGAGACGGAGCTGCTGCCGGACCTTGAGTGTGGGGAGGGTGTCCTCCTCCACCAGGGCGTCAATTCGCCTCAGCGGATCAGACATCGGAACCTCCACCGTAGGCAATGATTCCTGAAAAGATACATGATCCGGACGATCTTCGGTAAGGAGAACGAGCGTGTTGCCGCACGAGACACCGATCGGCCCCATCCGACTTCCCTCCCCCCGCTGACGACGGTCCCGCTCCTGACGTGAGAACGTGCAGGTGGAACCCCTTGGTGCCCCTGAATCGGAACAGATTTCGAGCGGCAGTTCCAGCACTCGTCGACTCGTAACCCTGCCGATCCCGCCTGACGGGACACTGGTTCGTGAACCGTCCCGCCTGGCGGGAAGCGAGCCTTGAGCGCTCGCCAGCGGGCCCGAGACGAGGGCCGGTCGTTGGGTCACTGGCCGCCTCGCAGTTCGCGGAGGTGAGCGATGAACGCCTGGGCCTCGGAGGCGTGGGCGTACTGGGACTGGAGGGCCTGACCGAGGTCGGCGGACACCATCGCTAGCGACGGCAACGAGCGCCGGCTGCCCGTGAGCGCCCGCTCGCCGAACGCCAGCGCTGAGTCCAGGTCGCCTTCGCGGGCCGCGACCACGCCCAGCGTGACCCGGGCCTCCGCGATCCGCATGGGCGAGCGTTCCGTCCCGTCGAAGTCTGTCCCCGCCCGGATCACTTCGCGGGCGAGCTGCTCTGCGAGGCGGTTCTCGCCGACCTTGCGCAGTGCGTCCATCCTGTAGAAGTCCCACTTGGCCGGGTCGACGACGAAGTGGTCCTCAATGTTCTCCGGGTACGGCATGCGCTCGAGGAGCTGACGGCCCTGGTCCAACGCCACTTCGGTCTGGGTCCTGTCCCCCAGCCTGGCCCACGCCTTCGCCTTCTGCGCGTACAACTGCACGGCGACGCTCTCGTTGGGCGCCGCCGCGATGCCGGCCTCCGCAGCCGCGACGACACCGCGGTAGTCGCCCCGGGTCAGGCTGAACCAGGCGCGCATCTCATGCGCCCACCCCTGCACGCTCAGCTCGCCGGACTCCTGGCCAAGCATCAGCGCGGCCCGCCGGGTGGCCTCGGCATCCCGCGGTCGGCCGGAGTCGTACTCCACGCAGCCCACCAACAGCGACAACTTCCCGGCGAGCGCGATGATGTCGCGGTGCTGCGCCAGGCTCACCCGCTGGTGCTGGAGCCCAACTACCCGCGCCAACCAGGCTTTTCCTTCAAGGAGCAGCTGGTCGGCAGGCATGTATGCGTACTCACAGCACAGTCGGTCCGCAGTGATTCGCAGGGCGTCCAGGGTGGCCACGTCGACGTCCGAGGCGCGCAGCCGGGCGATGATGTCGACGGTGTCCATGCCGCTGACCTGCAAAATCTCAGATCGTCCGTCGCGGCGGCCCCGCTCCGGAAAGAAGGCGCCCGTCGTTGTGTTGAAGACGGCGGCGATGGCGGACCGGTACTTCGTCGGCTGCGCGTCACCGCGCTCCCAGCGCTTCCACTGGCGAAGAAGGTCCTGCTCGCTGACCTCCTGGTCCTCGGGGAGCCGGACCATCAGCGCACGCACCGCGTCGGCCTGCGACCAGTCGCGCGCCGCACGCTCTTCGACCATCCGGCGTGCCCAGTCAGGACGCTCGTCCATTGCGGTTTCCCTTCCCCGTACGGTCCAGCGGCGCAGCCTGCGCCCCGACAGGGTGATGCCCGCAGAGCGGAGGCCGGCCCTTCTGCGGCCGAGCATGGCACGGGCCAGTGATCGCGCGGAGGTGACAAGTGGGGGTGACATCCCAGATGTCACCGGTGATCGTCACTTTGCGAAGCGTCCCGAGTGGCGCACGGTGAGTGCCGTTCACACGAGTTGATCCCCGTCCCAGTGGGAGGCGAACGGCCCATGTTGAGTCCCGCCCGACAGCCGCGAGAGACGAGCGCAGCGTGTACTTCACGGCTCCTCCTTCGCGATGGTTGCGAGGTTCGGAATCAGCTGGTGGTGTCGGCGTCAGCGGCGCGATGCGCCTGGATCACGTATGCGTACGCGGCTCCCAGGTGGCCGTACGCCGTGGTGGAGTCCGCAGAGATCGAGGCGGCGGCCGACTCTGCGGCCCGGCGCAGCTGCTGGGCAACGGCGGAGGGCAGGGTCGGCGTGTCCGCGAACTCGCCCAAGCTCCGCGCGATGTCGGAGAGGGGAGCGTCCTCGAGTACGCCGGTCGGACCGTTCGGGCCCGAGAGTGCGGGGATCCACCCGTTGGTCACGGCGAGGGAGCTGCGGATCTCGTCCACGAGCTCGGGGGCGGTGAGCCGCTTCTCGGTGTTCATGTCGGGATCGGTCTCCAAGGACTCAAAGGGGCCAGCGGTACGGGCGCCCCAGCGAGGCCGGGGCGCCCGAGACACTTCGTCAGGCGAGCGGGGCGGCGTAGCGCAGCTTCCAGCCCTTGCCGAGGATGTGCTGGGTCACCTCGACCACGCGCCCGTTGGCGGTGCCGACGTGGTTGATGGTCAGCACGTCGGCACCCTCGGGCAGACCGAGGCGGGCCGACTCCTCCGAGGTGGCGGGACGGAGCTCGACGTCCTCGACGGCGGTATCGCCCTGGTCGAAGCCAGCCTCCTTCATGCGGCTGATGATGCCGCCGACGCCGGTGTCCACCTGCTCGATGCCCGCAGCCTCGGCGACGTCGACCGGGATGTAGGTGGTGACGAGCTGAATGACGCGGTCGCCGTCGAACATCTCCCGAGCGCGCACGACGACGTCGCCTTCGACGCCCAGGAGCTGAGCGACATCCGCCGGCGCAGCGGCGCGGCTGACGGAGACCTCGGTGCGAGGGGTGCGGCCGGACCGGCGCAGTTCGGCATCGAACGCACCGTGCGCGCCGTTCTCTTCGCGCTGGCCGGTGGTGTACCGAGTGCGCGCGTCCCGCAGGACCACACCGCTGTCGTCGATTCGGTTGCTAGCCATGTGCTAAATGCTCCTTGCTGGTGTCTTGATGGACGCTTGTGTGTTCCGTGCTGGTCAGCCGGTTCCCGGGGTGTCGATGACCCACTCGTAGGCCAGCCGCCACTTGGAGCGCGGCAGGACGTGCAGGCAGATCTCCACGATCCGGCCTTCGGCGGTCAGCCCCTTGTGCGTGATCTCCAGTACGGCCCGCTCAACCGGAATGCCGAGAGCATCAGCTTCTTCTGGCGTGGGCGAGCGGACTTCGATCTCCTCGCGCAGCCGAACCTGCTTAAAGCCGGCCTCAGCCATCCGCGACTTGCTGCCTCCCGTGCCCGTGTTGTTCTCCGCGAGCACGGGGCAGGCGTCGACGACGTCCGGCGGGAACCAACTGGTGGCCACCTGAACGACTTCCAAGGCATCGTCGTTGCCCGGCAGCCCCACCCGCATGATCCGCTCACGCTTGAGAGTCTTCGCGCGGTGGTGCATCCCGTAGATCTCAGCGATCTTCTTCGGTGGCACGTCCTTGGCGATCGTGACGAGCGGGTCCTTGTTCTCGAATCCCATCGACCGCATCTCCGCCTCGAAGGCCCCAACGGCTCCGCCGGCCTCTCGCAGCGTCGGCAGGTAGCGCTGGGTGCGATCCGAGACGATCTTGCCGATCACCAGGGACACGTAGGTGCCCTTGCCCCGGCGAGAGAAGACCAGACCTTCGTCTTCGAGCGTGCCGTAGATGTCGCGCGCGGTCTGGTAGGCGATGCCGTGTTCCTTCTGGAGCTGAGGCACGCCAGGCAGGCGCGACCCAGGTGCGAGTGCGCCTCGCTCGATCTTGTCCCGGATCTCGGATGCGATCCGCTCGACCTTCCCGGGCTCTCTCTGCTTGGTGGCCACTGCTCCCCCTCCCGTGCGCATCGTGCGGCCAGCGGATCTCGCTGCCCGGTGCGCACAGCATCGCATGTCTAGTTGTTTCTCGAAAGCCGAGACTCGCGCTCGTTTAACGACACCAAGAAAATAGCAGGTCAGAGGGGGTGTCAGAAACAAGTTAGCTAGACAGGTTGACCGAGGGGGGATAGCAAGGTTCAATCGAAGAGCCCCAGCAAGCGGTGAGTAGCCGGATGCGGGGCGTAGCCGGTGCTGTACCTGCGCCTTTGGGCACCTCGCCGGCCGCAAGACACGTAGGAAGTCGTCCGCCTCGCAAGAGGGGGCCGGGGTCGATGGCAACACCAAATCCCCCGGGTTCTCGACTCTCTACTGCACGTCGCAGCGCTATGCGCTGTCCGTCCGTCAGGACGCCGGGGTCACCCGCGCGGCCTGGCGGGCGGAGAGAGCACCGCGACGCAGCCCCTCCCCTTCGCACATGAGGAGATCCCGCATGTCCATTACCGCCGCGATGCCCACCGCCACAGAACGCCCCCGCCGGACCCGAACGAAGCGGGTCAGCGCCCTCCCCGCCATCAAGCTCTCCAAGCTCCTGCCTTCGCACATCGACCTGCGCAAGCCGCTGATGGCCGTTCTGGTCTGCGAGGACTGCAAGACCTGGGTGCCGATCACCGGCATGCAGGGCAAGGTCCAGAAGCTGGTCCCGCACCACACCGGCAAGGCCGGCGTCGACGCCGCGATCCACTGCCGGAGCAGCAACCGCCGGGTCGACTTCGACATGACGATCGCGGAGTGGCGGCAGGCCCTGACCGACGCGGTCAAGGAAGCCTCCAGCCGCCAGGCCACCGCGGTACTGCCCAAGGCGTTCAGCGCACAGACCGACCGGACCCTGCGGGCCCGTGCCGAGCGCACGCCGACCGGACGCGTGGCCGACTGGAACGCGGTACTGCCCCGCGTGGCCGCCGCCGACAAGAACCGCCGGGCGATCCCCGCCGGTGACGCCCCCACGGAGAGCCCCGCGGTTCCGCTGGACACGCTCCACCCCCAGCGCTCCGCACGCTGAGCCCCGCACGAACCGCCACGGCCCCGGCCATCCCGAGCGATCGGGGAGGCCGGGGCCGTGGCTGCTCGTACGACAGCCTGAACAGCACGACAGCCCCGGCGACTTGAGACCCCCGGGGCTGTCCAGGACCTGACTGGAGGACCTGATGCGAAACAGCATCGCACGCCCGCTCGGCAACACGGACTCGGACCCGGACATGGACGAGGCGCTGCGCCGGGCGAGGGGCGGCAAGTGATGAACGCGATCACGAGCCTGACCGACGCGGAGCGCGAGGACCTGTCGAAGAAGAACAGCGAGCAGAACAAGCGGAGCGAGCAGAACCGCCGCTGACCGATCCCCCGGCATTGCCCGTCGTCCCCGCGCCTCCATGGGCGGGGCCGGCGGAGAGCGTCGGGAGCTCACCCCCGCTCCGGCCGTCCGGCCGCCAATACGCGAACAGCCCCGGGGATGCACCCCCGGGGCTGCCTCTTGCACGGACCTTCTGGGAGGCCCTGATGAACCACTCCATCGTAAACGCGGTCTACTCGCCCTCCGCCGACCTGCCGGTCAACACCAACTGGCGGGCCGCCTCCGTCTGCAAGGACGAGGACCCCGAGCTGTTCTTCCCGATCGGCAACACCGGCCCGGCGCTGCTTCAGATCGAGGAAGCCAAGGCCGTCTGCCGCCGCTGCCCGGTCATGGAGCGCTGCCTGCAGTGGGCGCTGGAGAGCGGCCAGGAGCACGGCGTGTGGGGCGGCACCGACGAGGACGAGCGCCGCCGGATGCGGCGCCGCGCGGCCCGCAAGCGCACCGCCTGACGGGAGCGCCGGACAGTTTCCGGCCCGCTCCGCAGCACTGCCGCACAACGGCTGTCCGCATGGCGGGCCGCCAGCCTTTTTGCATGTCTCCAGCCCGGGACAATCCCGGGATCGCCTTCCTCCCCGCAGGAGAGCCCCATGGAAAGCAGCCACCAGCTCGACACCGCGACGCCCCCCACCGGCACCTCGCAGATGCCGGACGCGGAGTGCACGCACACCCCGAAGTGCCCGACGGCCGACAGCCCGGACCGCGAGGCCGCACAGGTCGTGTCCGCTCACCCGGAACAGGGCTGGAGCCTGTTGTGCAACGCCCTGGTGCTCTTCGAGGACACCGGGGAGCTGCTGCCCGACGGCCAGATCATCGCCCCGCACCGGCCCCTCGCCACGGTCTGACGGCTGCCTGATCCGCCCGCACCGACCGCCGAACTCCGGCGGCCGGGACGGGCGGTGACTGAGAGCCGGACAGCCCGGACGACCGGCCCCGCCGGTGCACGCGATACGAGGAGAGCCCATGGCACAGCAGCCGCAGACACAGCCCGCCGTACGGCCGAAGACCCACTACATCAAGGGGGAGATGGTCCTGTTCCGCGACGTCGAGCGGTACTGGCTCGGTCTGCCCGGCCACACCTTCGTCGGCCGGGTGGAGCGGTCCTGGACGAACGTCCACAACGGCAAGCTCCTCTACGACCTGACGGAGCTGAGCGGCAACCGCGCCCGCGCCGGGATCGACCCCGACTACATGCGGCCGCTCCCGGCGGCCGACGCGATGCACGACATCGACACCGCGCCGCTGAGCGAGCCGGACACCGGGGCGATGACCCCGGCCGCCGTCGCCTGGCTGCGCCAGCACCTCGCGCAGGACAGCAGCACGCTGCCCGTCCGGCGCTGACCACCGCAGCACAACGGCCCTCCGAGTCCTCGGCATTAGAGCTGCCGGGGCCTCGGAGGGCCTGGTGCGACCTTACCCACCGCCGCAGATCCACGGTGCCCCTTCTCGGAGGCGCCCGGAAGAGAGAGGACTTTCCGTGGCCACCAAGCCCGCCGCCCGCCGCCGGCGCCCCGCGGCGAACCCGAAGCCCCGCAACGGGCGCGCCAAGGCACCGGCGACACCGGCCTCCGTTCCCGCCCAGGCCGCCGCCCTCGAGGAGACGGTGCCGCTGGTGCACCCGGAGGCCGACCCGGTCCTGGCCGACGCCGCCGACCGGGCCGCCGACGTCATCGACCTCGCGCGTGAGGAGGCCGCCGCCCTCCAGGCGGAAGCCGAGAGTGCGGCCGCGCGTACGGTCGCCGCCACGCACGAGCAGGTCACCGTCCTGATGACCGAGGCGCAGACCCGCGCTGCGGGCATCACCGACGACGCCGACCAGGAGGCCACCGCGCACCGCGCGGCGGCGAAGAAGGACCTGGAGGCGGCGCGCGGTGAGGCCGACCGGCTCCTGACGGAGGCCCGCGACCGTGCCAAGACCCTGGTGACGGAGGCCCGCGCGCAGGTCGCCGACCTCACCGAGCTGGCCGCCACCGACCGCGAAGCGACCGGCAAGGCGGTTGCCGAGCTGCGCCGCCTGGCGGAGGCCGACCTCACCGAACTCGGTGCCCTGGTCGACCAGCGCCGCATCGAGGCCGGCCAGATCCTCGCCCGCGCCCAGGAGCAGGCCGACGCCCTGGTCGCCGCCGCACAGCGGGAGGTCGACCAGGCCCGCGAGCGGTTCGCCCAGCTCGCGGCGACGGCAGCCGAGCAGTACGACGGCCGCCGCGCAGAGGCGGAGGCGCTGTACGCGGACGCGGTCAAGGCCGCCGACGAGCGGCGCCGCGAGGCCGACGACCGCGTCGCCGCCGCGCACACCGAGGCGGAGGCGGCCCGCACTGAGCTGCGCGAGAAGCTGCGCGCGCTCACCGACGAGTTCGACGCGGAGGCCGCTGCCAAGCGCAAGGTCCTCACCGACGAACTCGCCGGACTCAAGGCCGCCTGCGACAAGCAGCGCGAGCGGCTGCGGGATGAGGCCAAGACCGTCGCGGTGCAGCTGCGCGAGGCCGCCCAGAAGGAAGCCGACCGCATCACCACCGAGGCGGAGCGCAAGGCGAAGGCCGTCACCGACCGCGCCGCGGCCGACGAGGCCCGCGCCCGCCGGCTCCTGGAGGAGGCCCGGGAGGCGAAGCGGTCCGCGTCCCGCTGGAACGGCTGGCAGCAGAACGTCAGCCGCAAGGCATGGAAGACGGCCCCGTGGATCGCGCTCGCCGCCGGCGTCGGGCTCGCCGCCTCCGGCGAGTACGAGCTGGCCCGCATGGTCGGCATCCACCCGTACGTCGCCCCGCTGCTGCCGGTCAGCATCGACGTCTACTGCGTCACCGCGTTCCGGGCCAAGAAGGACATCCCCTACGCGCTGCTGCTGATGGCGTCGGCGAACGTGACCTACCACCTGTCCGAGCAGGCGCACCTCGTCCAGGACGGCCAGTCGGCTCCCTGGCAGCTGACCACGTTCGTCGTGCTGATCTTCGTGGCGGTCATCTGGCGCGTCCACACGCTCATGCACGACGACGGTACGGACGGCCACGGCAGCAAGGACGCTGCGGTCGGCCGTACCGGTACGGACGGCGGAAACGGAATGCCTGCTCGTACAGGTACGCACCGGCGTACCGACGCGACGGACGCTGCTTCGTCCAGCCGTACAGAGGGCGCGAGCAACGACCTGTACGCCGCGCACAACGCGGTTCAGCCGGACGGTATGGGCGCCGGATGGGACGGTACGGACCCTGTACGCCCCGCCTCGCACCCGCCGCACGACGGCGAGGCCGAAGCGGCGGTGACCAGGGCGTACAGCGGCCGTACATACGGCGTACACACCACCCCCGAAGGTGCTGCGCGTACAGGTACGGCAGCCGTGGGGCGTACCGGGACGGTCAGCGCGGCCGCACAGGGACGCACCGACGCCATCAGCGTCCGTACACAGTCCGGCGGCGAGAGCGTCCCGGGTGCCCGTACAGGTACGGCAGCCGCATCGTCTGCTGCAACCGGAACGGGCAGTACGGGGGGCGCGGACCGTCCCGGTACGCCTGTACGGACGGACGAAGAACTGCTCCCGCTCGTACAGAACCTCCCCCGCACCGAGGACGGGTTCGTGACCCTCTACCAGGCCCGGACCAAGCTCTCCGTCAACAACGACCGCGCGGTGCGCCTGCTCTCCAAGGCCGGCCTGCTGCGCCCCGAGGACGCGGACAAGCACCTGGCCTGATCCGCCGTCCCTCCTGCCGTTCATGGTCGTCCCCGGCCCGCGTCCACGCTCCCGAGCGTGAACGCGGACCGGTGACGGCCACGGCCGGCAGGCCGCTCGCCCGCACCGCGCCCCGAGCGCGGACACAGCGGGCCAGGCACAACCCGCCCCGCGCCAGACCGCATCCGTCTCCCTGCACCGAGCTCGGGCCCCGCCCCGAGCAGCTGGAGATCAGCGACGCGGTTCAGGCGCACGAAGGCCCCCCGCTGAAGCGTGATCAGCGGGGGGCCTCGGTCTTCTGCTCACGCAAGAAAGGAGCACACCATGGCACCCACGACGACCGGGCGCTTCCCCCGTACGACGACCCCGCCGGCGCCCGCGCTGGCACCCCCCGCGGTGATCCCGCCGGCCCTGGAGATCTGGGCGCCCGACCCCCCGACCTGGGGCCAGCGCCTGATCCCCAAGGGGGTCCGGTCCGCGATGGCTGACCTGGGGCTTTGGCAGGAGCCGCGCCCCTTGAAGCCCTCGTTCCACCTGGTCCAGGTGATCGAAGTCCTCACCCGCTACGGCTGGTGCCAGAGCTTCGACTTCTCCCCCACCGGACGTATGTGCATCCGGGGTGCCCAGACCTTTCTGGAATCCACCGGGCACGTCACCACGATCGACCGGGGGAAGGCCGTGAATTATCTCCAGTCCCAGCTCGCCCGGCAGGGCGTGAACATGCGGTTCTGGGAATGGAACGACCTTTCCAGCAACACCTTCCGGGGTGTGGAGGCCACCATTTCGGCGGCCTCCGACATGGCGCGTAAGAACGGAGACTGAAATGACACCGGACGAAGAGAGGGCATTCGAAGGAATTCAGGCCGGAATGACGGCCGGAATGACCTTCGGAAACAGCGCTCCGGACGCGTCCCCGTACGCCGACGAAGGGCCGTACGGAACCCCGGTCGTGCACAAGAAGGCCGGTCTGACCCGCCGGGGAAAGATCGCCATCGCGGTGGCCGGGGTGGCAATGGTGGGCGGCGGAACCATCTGGTTCCAGGTCCATTCGGCGGCCGTCGCGAAGGACGAGAAGGAGGCCGCCGCCCTCCAGGTCCAGATGAAGAAGCTGGAACTGGAGGAAATGCGGATCCGGAACGAGCAGGCCAGCACCGACAAGAAGGCCGCGAGCGCTTCCGCAGAGAAGATCCAGGCGGCCGTCGACAAGTGCGTGAAGGACTCCTCCGACCAGATCGGCAAGGGGTTCGGATCGCCCTCCAGGAGCGACGTCGTCGCGGACTGCAAGCAGCAGTACGAGACCGTCGACGGGTCCGGCATGCAGGCCGCCAGCAGCACCCAGAACGCCAGCAACGGCGAGGGCGGTGGGATCAACTCTCCCGCCCTGCTGGGTCTCGTCGCCGGTGGCGGCCTGGCCGTCGCGGTGTTCGCACGCAAGGGCAAGAAGGCTGACGCCTAGTCACGCACGGTGATTAATTACTCCCTCCCTCCTGGCGGAGAGCGCCGCAATCGGACTCCCATGATCCGGCTGATCGGCTGCTCTCCGCTGGGAGGTAAGGAGTAAGGAACCATCGCGACCACGGAGAGTGAGGAAATCATGGCGACCGATACGGCGCCCCCGGTCCCCGCGGGACCCCCCGATCCGCCCGCTGCGCCGGCCGCCCCCGCCGCGCCGGCACCCGCCGCGGACACCGGCATCATGGCCGCCCTGATGGCTGCGGTGGAGCCCGCCCGACCGGTCACCGCCACCGCCGGGGCCCGCCCGGACGGGGACGACCCGGTCGCGAAGGCGGACGCCGACGGCGTGGTGGACCGCTCCTCCCCCGGCGTCACCAGCGAGGCGTTCAAGGCCCCCGAGGATTTGACCGGGGCCGGATCCGACGCGGCCGGTGCCAAGCACAAGGAGGGCGTGTTCAAAACGCTGATCCGGGCGGGCGCGACCCGCTGGGCAAAGGGCGGCGGAACCGCGAACAAGCGGCTGGACCTGGAGAAGGCCAGGGCCAGCGCGCACCAGGTGAAAGAGGCCCGGACCACCACGGTCATGAAATCGCCTGGGCTTCCCACCCGAAACGGTTCCGGAGGGGCCGGTGGAGGGGGTCGAAATTCCGGTGGAAACAGCGGCGGTAATTCGGGCCGTAGTTCTACCGGGAACGGCTCTGCGGGAACCGGACGCGGCGGAAGCGGCGGCGCCACCGGAGGCGGCGGGCGCGGTTCGTCCGGCTCGAATGGGAGTGGTGGATCCGGCGGCGGGCGCGGCACCAGCGGAAATGGTGGCGGCGGTTCGTCGAAGGACACCAGCCCCAAGGGTGCGAAGGACTCCGGGGGTAAAGGAAAGGACGGCTCCTCGGGGAACGCGGGAGCCGGTGGAAAGGCGGGCAAGGACGGAAAGGCCGGTGCCTCCGGAAGCGGCGGCGGATCGACGTCGGGCGGCTCGTCCGGCGGTAATTCCGGCACCTCGAAGGACAAGGCCGACAAGGACAAGGGCTCGAAGGTCGACCTGAAGAAGGGCGGCGGCAGCGGCCAGGGCTCGGGCGGCTCCTCCGGGAGCAGCGGCGGATCCGGCAAGAACGGCGGGTCCGGGAAGAGCGGCTCCTCCGGGAGCGGCGGCGGGTCCGGCAAGGGCGGGTCCGGGAGCAGTGGCGGGTCCGGGAAGAGCGGCAGCTCCGGGAAGAACGGCGGCTCCGGTCACAGCGCGAACGGGACCGACGACCGGACCCCGCTCCAGCGGTCGCGGGAGACGGGGCACGGCGACGGCTCCGCGGTCCGCAACGCGGTCGACCACGTGAAGGCGTACGCGCAGGGCGCGAAGGACGGCTACCAGGACAAGAAGGAGGAGAACGGCAAGGAGCACGCGCGGCTGGACAAGGCGCACGCCGACCACAAGGCGAAGCAGCAGGACCCGAAGAAGGACGACCCGAAGCAGCAGGGGACGACGGTGACCGGGCCCAGCGGCCAGACGATCGTCATCGCCCCGCCGGACGAAGGAGACGACGGAGTGAGCACGGACGTGAAGCCCCTCCTGGTCAAGGAGATCGACGCGAACACGCTGACCCTGGGCACGGACGGTGCTCGCGGGACGGTCAGCCGCAAGGAGCTCCGCAACTTCAAGCAGTACGAGCGCAAGCTGGAGGCCAAGGAGAACCACCTGATCAAGGTGGCCGACGCGTGCAAGTCGCTCGAGGCCGCGGCGGAAGACGAGGCCAAGGACTGCCAGGAGCTGGCCGACCAGGCCAAGGCCGTCGAAGGCGGGGAGAAGCTGGCCGCGAAGCTGACCAAGCTGGCCGACAGCGCGAAGGCCCAGGCGGCGGAGGCCGCCGAGCTCCACAAGCGCGCCAAGCGGGCGGCGGAGATGTGCAAGGTCGTCCTGACCAACATCGGCACCCGGTACGCGCCGCTGTACAAGGCCGTGGTCGACAGCGACGAGACGAAGCCGGCCGAGCTGCGCTTCTACAACGACAAGGGCTCCTACGCGCCCGCCGCGTAGCCACAGGAGGGATAGAAAATCATGGCGGAGCTGACGTACAAGGTCCTCGTCCGGAAGACCCAGGACAAGGAGAAGGCCCTGGCCCGCAACGCGGAGGGCGTCAAGAAGGCGGCGGACAACATCAAGGAGCTGGCCGACGACACGGCCTCCGACGCGGACGCGCTGGGTGCCAAGAGCGTGGACCGTGACTCCCTGGCGGAGTGCCAGGAGCTGTCGAAAATCATCCGCGGAGTGTCGGACGGCGCGATCACCTACGCGTCGAAGACGGCCGACACCGCGAAGGCCGCGAAGGCGGCAGGCGACCAGGCCCGCACCACCCACGCCGGGTTCCAGGAAGCCTTCGACCGCTCCGACGTGACGGACCTGGAGAAGGTCAGCCGCGACTGGTTCGAGCAGGAATAGCACCACCCACCACCGGCGCGGCCGGCCCGGGGAGCGCATGGAGCGCATCCCCGGGCCGGCCGCGCCCTTTGCGGACCCGTACCCAGACAGGAGTAGCCCCCGATGTCCACCATCACCAAGGCCGTGCCGAACGCGGAGCCTGCGGAGCGCGCCGCCGCGGCGCTCCAGATCGTCCTCCCCGTCGGGGTGGGCATCCTGGCCCCCTACCTGGACCCGAACGCGGCGGCCTACGCCGGGGCCGGCTTCCTGGCCGGGGCGACGTTCGCCGGAGCCAACTACATGAATCGCCTGGGCCGCTGGGCGAACCAGCTCCCCGGCATCGACATCGCGCGGGCGCACCGCGACACCATGGGGATCTCCACGATCACCACCGGCATGGGCCTGGCCCTGGGCCAGCTGGGCGGAGCCGAGGCGTCCGACGCGCTGATGGCCGGCGCCCTCGAGCCGACCACCATCCCCGGCATCCTGTCGCTGGGCTGGTGGGCCGCGGTGGTCTTCACCGGCTGGCGCCTGCGCCGCGTCTTCGGCAGGCAGAAGATCGAAGTGCCGCAGGCGCAGCCGACCGGGCAGGCCGCCCCCGCCAACACCGGCGCCCCCGGCCCGGTGTCCCTGGCCGACAAGATGATCGCCGCCTGGGGGCGCGTGATCAGCGACCCGAAGTCGGGACGCCACCGCAACCAGGTCCTCTCCGACGTCGTGATCTACGCCGACCGCTGGGAGGGGCGGATCACCGCAGCCCTGGGCGACTCCGTGAACGTGTCGAAGGAGGCCGTCTCCAGTCTCTTCGGCCGCTCCGTCGACGACATCACCATGAAGTACGGCGCGCACTCCGGCGAGGCGTTCATCACCGTCTGGTACAAGCAGCGCGCGGAGCTGGACCCCTCCACGCTGGAGGGCGCCTGGAAGCGAGTGCAGGCGAGGGTCCTGCCGAAGACGCACCTGGAGGAGGTCGGCGAGGACGTGAACACCGGCGGCCAGGTGGCGCGCGTCGTGGCCGACGACGACCTGGACGCGCTCCCCCGCGTCGTCAACCTCGGGGAGCTTGCCGGTGCGCTGCGCCGCTCCATCGACCTCGTCTCCTACGAGCCGGGACGGCGCGACCCCCGGCGCGCGATCATCCGCGTCATGGACCACAACCCGCTGGAGGCCGGCCACGACTTCCAGGGCCTGGACTCCCTGAAGGCGACGCCGGGCGGCTGGGTCAACATCGGCAAGATCGTGAGCGGCTTCCCCGCGAAGATCCAGCTGTTCGACCCGAAGCTGGGCGCCCTGCACGTCGTGATCGCCGGTACCACCGGCTCCGGCAAGGGCGGCACGGGCCAGATGATCAGCCTGGCGTACCACGCCAACAAGATGGCCCAGCTCTACGGCGACCCCAAGGGCGCGTCCAACCCCGCGATCCCGAAGATGGCCGCCTACAGCGGCCTGACGCAGATCGGCGCCCTGGGCGCCATGCGGCTGTCCTGGTGGGTCCTCCAGCACCGGATCGAAGAGGCCGCCCGCCTGGAGCTGAAGAACTTCGAGCCGACCGCGATGCGGCCGTACTGCGCCACGATCCTGGACGAGGCCGCCCAGATGCTGGCCCCGGGCGCACCGAACCGCAAGGAGGCCGTGAAGATCGTCAAGGACGGCGCCTCCCTGACCCGCTCCATGGGCATGCCCTGGGTCCTGATCAACCAGACGGTGAACCTGGACCAGCTGGGCGGCGAGCAGGCCATCCGCGCCAACCTCCTGGCCGGCGGCACCTGGATCATCCTGCGCACCGACAGCGACCAGATCAACCTGGGCGACCTTCCCCCCGGCTTCGACGGGATCGACCCCTCCCTGATCCCGCCGGTGTGGGTGGAGGAGGACGACTCGCTGGTCTACGACCCGACCATCGAGGAGTCCGACCCGCGCCGCACCTTCGGCCTCGGCTACGTCGCGGCCCCGGGCGGTCGCGCGGGCATGATGCGCATCGACAACCTGGAGGACGCCACCGAGCACATCCGGCCGGAGAACATCCTGGCGCCGGTCGACGTGCCCTGGTGGGGCGACGAGGCGTACATGGAGGAGCTGGCCATGACGCCCATCCCCGGCTTCGAGGAGAAGGACGGCGAGGGCGGAACCGGCGAGGCCGGGACCTCGTTCCCCGGCGTCGACCTCCCGAAGACCAAGGAGCTCACCTCGGAGGAGAAGGTCCTGGCCGCCCTCCGTGACGAGTCCGACCCCATGTACGTCGACATGCTCGACCAGGGCGACGAGATCGACCCCGACGACGTCGACTACGTGGAACGGGGCCAGCTGCAGGCCGCCTGCGGGGTCGCGGAGAGCACGTTCGCGAACGTGCTGAACAAGCTGGAGAAGGCCGGGAAGATCCACCGGGTCAAGGAAGGCAAGACCTCGAAGGTGGCCCTGGGTCCCCGGCCGGAGGAGAGCGGCGAAGAGGCCGCCTGACCGCTGCCACACCACGGCGCGCTTCCCACACGGGGGGCGCGCCGTTCCCATCCCCGCTCGTCCAGCACCGAAGGGAATCTGATGAAACCGCAGCTTGAGCAGACCGAGTTCTGGGTCGGCACCTTCCACGGAAGCCACGACGGCATCCCGGCCGAAGTCACCGCGACCCGCGACGACACCCGGCCCCAGCCGTACGGCTGGACGTGCACGTGCGGCGCGTCCCGCTCCTTCCCCACCGAGCAGGGCGTGTGGCCCACCGCCTGGCGCCACACCCACCCGACCCGCTTCGACCGGCTTCGGTCGTGGGCCGCCCGCCGCCTCCGCACCGCCCGCCGCTGACCTGACGCTCTGCCTGGCCCTCGCCCGCCCCGCCCTCGGGGCCGGCGAGGACCGGACAGGCCGCCCGGCCGCACGCCTCACCCCTTTCCGCCCCGTCGACGGTCCTCCGCCGGCGGGGCGCAGCACTGCCCGCCATCAACCCTGTTGGAGGACACCCGTGCTCATTTCCCGCCCGCGCCGCCGTATCGGCCGGCCTCGCCCGCAGCGCCCCGGCCCCCGCTACCCGCAGCGCCCCGCCCGGCTCCCCGGTACCTGGAGCCGGTGATGCCGCGCCCTCGGAAGAAGGGTCGTCGCCGCGAGCTCAAGAAGGTGCCGCGCAGCACCGCGACGCTGGAGGAGTTCGACCGGCGCTCCTGTCCCGAGGGCCTGGTCACCCGACGCCAGCTGCGCGAGCGGGGCCTGTGCCCCGGCGGGCACGGCCCGGTCGCGGTCCTGCGCTGCAAGTACTGCGCGTACCGGCCCGACCAGTCGTGCAACCACCCCACCCGGGCCTGGCTTTACGACGTAAAGAACGCCCGGCCCAAGCGCGTGCCGACGCTCGCGCAGGAATGGGCACTGGACCGGGCGATGGCCGCGAGGTCCACCTGCCCGCAGTGCCTGCGCCGGTACTACTTCTGCCTTCCGCTGCGCACCCAGGGCTGCTGCGACCCCTGCGCCCGGGGCTACGAGCCCAGCCCCGACACCTACTTCGCCTCCACGGCCCCGGTCATCCACCGGCTGGCCGCCTGATCAACGAACCCCTCGAAGGAGAGTCACCGTGGCTCGTCCACCCCTTCGCCCGGCCCTGTCCATGCGCGCCCGAACCGCCGTGCTGGTCGCGGCCACCGTGCTCGTCACGGTCGCCGCGGCCGCCGCCTTCCTCGAGGCCGGCCATCGGCGGCTGTACGTCGACCGGCACCGCATCGAGCTCAAGCCCCGACCCCGCCGCTCCTGCCCCGACTGCCGGGGCGCGGGTGGCTGGTGGACCGGCGGCCCGTTCCCGGAGATGGAGGCGTGCGGCTGCTGGTCCGAGCGGCGCGAGCTCCGCGTCCGGCTCCTGCCCGTCCCGGCCTGGCCGGACGAACCGCCGTTCTGAACGACCTCCGCCCCGGCCGCACAGGCCGGGGCGAAGGCGCACGGGGTCGACCGCAGCATCGGCAAAGAGGCCGGTCGTCCCGCTCCCATCACCCGAATCGAGATCAGGAGAACCCCAGCATGACGCATCGCCCCGCCACCTTCGCCGCCCTGCTCGGACTGACCCGCGCCGCCAGCGCGATCGGGGACTTTTGGATCCAGGACGACTTCTGCGCCCGCGTGAAGGGCGCCTCCGACGACCACCCGGTCACCTACGTCGACCCGGCCACCGAGCAGAAGACGGTCCACGGCACGGCCGACGGCCGCAAGGCGTGCCTGAAGCACTGCCTGACCTACACGGCCACGCAGGCCATCGTCGCCGGGGCCGGCGTCCGCGCGCTCGGCATCAAGGTCCACCCGGCCGCCGCCGCGGCCGCGCTCGCCATCTCCTTCGGCACCCACTACGCCGCGGACCGCCGCGTCCCGGGCAAGGGCCTGCTGGAGCGCATCGCCACCAAGACCGGCAAGGGCGGCTTCTACAAGCTCGCCGACTTCGGCATGAACGGCGCCTTCCACCTCGACTCCGCCTGGCACCACGGCTGGGAGACCGTCGCGGCCGTGGTCGCCACCACCAAGGCCACCACCCGGTGACCGGCCACACCCGCACCCGCCTGGACCGGGTGCGCGCCTCCGTCGGCATCGCCCAGCTCGCCCTCCAGCAGATCGAGGACGACCTGAGCGCCGACGACGTCGACCAGGAGGAGCTCGCCGCGATCCTGCGCGAGCTCCAGGAGGACGTCGACGTCCCCGGCGGTCTCTTCCCCGCCCTCGCGCAGCTGGTCACCGCCGCCGCACGCCGGGCGGAGCAGATCGAGCCCGACCGCGACGGCGACGCCTCCTGCCCCCTGCACGAGGCCGCCGCCCTGCTCACCGACAACGCCGGGCCCCGCCTGAACTGGGCTGCCCGCTCCCTCCACCCGCAAGGAGATCTCGCATGACCGAGCTGATCTGCTACCCGCCGATGCCCGAGCACAGCCTCGTGGTCCTCATCGGTGCGTCCGGAGCCGGGAAGTCGACGCTCGCGCGCACCTGGCCCGCCTCGCAGGTCCTGTCCCTGGACGCACTGCGGGAGGCCGTGGCCGACGACGCGGGCGACCAGGACGCCACCGGCGACGCCGTCGCCGCCCTGCACCTGCTCCTGGAGGCGAGGATGCGCCGCCGGCTGTTCACGGTCGTCGACGCCACCAACGTCACGGCCGCCTCCAGGAAGCCGCTCATCGCCGCCGCCAAGCGCCACGACATGCTCCCCATCGCGGTCGTGTTCACCACGCCCGGCAGCATCTGCATCGAGCGGCAGGGCCCGAGGCCGGCCAACCGCACGGTGCCGGAAGAGGTGGTCGCCCAGCAGCACGACGACATGTTCGCCTCCCGCCGCACCCTGAAGTCCGAGGGCTTCCCCGAGATCGTCTACTCCGACAGCATCTGCCGACTCGCGCCGTACCTGGAGCGCCTGAGCGGCACGCGGCAGGCCGACCTCGGACTGGACGGCAGCAACGGCCTCGGTGACCTGAACCTCGTCTCCCGGGTGTTCGGCGAGGAGATCCTGCCGCTGTGGCAGTGGAAGCCCAGCTCGAACATCGCCGGCGGCGACCGCGTCGCTGAGATCCGCCTCGGTCAGCAGTCCCTCACCCTCGCCCTGCGCACCGACGTGGACGGAGAGGGCGACGTCGGGTTCGACGTGATGGTGCCGTGCCCGCACGACGACGCGTGCACCGGCCACGCCTGGGTGCCCGCCTACAGCGTCACCTGCCTGTTCCGCGCGCTCAACGGCGACCTGGACGACGACGAGGACATCGTCTGCACCGTCCACGGCCCGAACACCGACGAGGACCAGGAGGACGACCCCGAGGGCCGCGCCGACCTGGAAGAGCAGTACGCGGCCGCGGTCCGCGAGTGAGCCGCACCGCCGCCGCTTCGCCGAACAGCCACAACCCGCCCGGCCCCGCCGGGCGCCCGCTGCTTCCCCGGGAAGGACACCCCGCCATGGGCATCACGATCACGAACACCTACGGCACCGCGCACAACGTCAGCGATACCAACCCGACCCACGTCACCAGCTGCGACCGCTACCGGTTACCGCTGGTCGGCACCATCGCCCCGGGCAACCCCGGCTACGAGGACATGGTCGAGATCCTCAAGGACAACGACCACGACACCCGCCCCGAGGGCTACGGGCTGATCTTCCTGGAGTCCGAGGAGTTCTCCGCCACGTACTTCGGGTCGATCGCACAGATCGAGCAGTACAAGCGCGAGAACGCCAACGGCGGCCAGGCGACCTTCGACCCCTCCCAGGGCGTCATGTACGCCCAGTGGCCCCACGGCAAGGGCTGGGACACCTTCCTCCCCCGCGTCTTCTGGAACCAGGCGCAGCGCGGTGGGATCGCGGACGGCGTCGGCCTCGTCACCGCCTTCGCGCACACCGAGATCCCGGGTGCGGAGGTCATCGTCTTCGAGTTCGAGGGCAAGTGGCTCCCGGACAGCGAGCCGCAGCAGCTGGTCACCTACCACTGCACCGGCTGTCACCTGGACACCTTCCACGACTGCGGGCACGTCCACGAGAACACCGGCCCCGACAGCCGACGCTGGGCCGCCCGCCAGGCCCGCCAGCACCTCATCAGCGCCCACCGGCACGGCGTCGGCGACACCAACAGCGCCTGCCGCCCCAACAACGGCGAGATGCTGCGCGCCGTGAACGCGGCCGCCCGCGAGATGTGGGGCACCACGGGCAACGCCCTGCCGGACACCGACGACGCGTACTGCGCCACCAAGGGCCCCTGCTCGATCATCCGCGAACTGCGGGCCGGAGTCCGCCCGCCCGTCTACCGCGCCTGACGGACGCTCCGTGCCGCCCCGGCCTCTCCGCACGACGGAGGCCGGGGCGGTCGCGGTGGTCCCCCAAGCACGGAAGGAGTTGGACGTCATGCGCCGGTACGAGGTTGACGTCCCGATACACCACGCAACGGACCAGGAACGGCGAGGTCTTCACGTCTTCATCGGCTGCGCCGCTGGAGAGAGCGAGGCCCTGGCCGCCGCGCACCACGCCTACGACCGGGCCATGCAGCACCTGTCCGCCGGCCGCCCGGCACCCGACGACTCCAGCGACGGATGGGCCGCACACGGCCTGCGTCCCGACTGGGTCCTGGACTGGCACAAGGCCACCACCGAGGCGTGGACCAACCCCAACAGCCTGATGTGAATTCGCCCCGAGGCAGGCGCCACAGGCGTCGAAACCGTCGCCTGCCCCGGGTTCCCCATCCCGTACGAGACGAGAGGGAGACACCAGTATGGACTCCGTCCTGCACACCACGGGCCGCTTTGGCCCACGCACCCTCCTGATCACCGCCGCAGCCGTCCCGCTGACCGGCTGGGCCGTCCACGCGACGGTGCTGCTCAAGCAGATCGCCGCCAAGGAGAAGGACCCGCTGACGGGCCTGCTGCGCCGCGACACCTACACCGCCCGCGCCCGCCGGATCCTCGCCCGGCGCGGCGACGACACGACCGTGGTCATGGTCGACGCCGACAGGTTCAAGGAGATCAACGACGGCCTCGGACACGAGGCGGGCGACACCGTCCTCGCCTCGATCGGAGCGCGACTCACCGCGTGGGCGGGCCCGCGCGCCGCGATCGGCAGGCTCGGGGGCGATGAGTTCGCCGTGGTCCTGGAGCTGAAGGCCGATCGCCGCGCCCAGCGCCTGGAGCAGCTGGTCCGGATGCTGCACACGCCGGTCACCCTGGACGACGGCCGCACCGTCGCCGTCGCCGCCTCGGTCGGCGCCGCGGCCCCGGCTCCGGTCGGCTCCCGCGACCTGACCGTGTTGCAGAGGGCTGCCGACGCCGCCCTGTACGACGGCAAGCACTCGGGCCGGGCGGTCCTCGCGACGGCGCAGCACACCACGGTGGCGTCCATCAACGGGCGCCGGGCCGGCCGTCCCGGCACCAGCGTCTGGGGGCGGGCCGCATGAGCACCGTGACCCTGCCCAAGGGCGACTGGATCCGCGGCATCAGCATCCGACAGCCGTACGCGGCCTGCATCCTCGCCGGGTCCAAGACGGTGGAGAACCGGCCCGCACGGTGGCGGACCGGCTGGGTGCTGCTGCACACGAGCAAGACCGTCGACCGGCCCGCCCTGCGCCTCCCGCTGATCGGCCGCACGATCCGCGACCGCCAGCTGGTCACCGGCGCGGTCGTCGGCGTCGCCCGGATCACCGACTGCCACCAGGACCTCGAGGGCGCGCCGCTCTGCTCGGAGTGGGCGCACCCGGGCGCCTGGCACCTCGTGCTCGCCGACGTCCAGGAGCTCCCCCTCCCCGTCCCCGCGCGCGGACAGGTCGTGCCCTGGAGGCCGACGCCGGACCTGCTGGAGCGCGTGTTCCAGCAGCTGCCCGACTTCCGGCCGTGACCAGCGCCCGAGCCCAGAAGAAGCAGCCGTTCGCGCCGGGCCTGGTCCCGGCCTCCGGCGCGCAAGCGCGCCACCCACGCCTGAACGCCCTCCCCTCGGAGGTCCCCATGAGCAGCACCGACCGCGACGTCGACCACGCTCTCGCCTACCCCGAGCCGCCGGCCTCCCCGCTCTGGCACCGCCACGGCGGCGCGACGCCCCGGCCTCTCACCCCCGCTCAGCAGAAGCGCAACTGCGAGCTCCTGGTACTCGCGCAGCGCACCACCCGACCCCGCACCCCGCGCCCCACGAAGACCCTGGCGGAGGCCCGCTGATGGACACCAAGCACTGCGCCGTCGACGGCTGGGTCGACGCGATCCCCGCCCCCGGCCCCGGTCGCACGGCCACCTTCGACCTGACCGTCCGGCCCGCCGACGCGGACACCCTCCCCGAGGACGCCCCCGACACGGTCATCTCCTGCACCAGCGCGGCCGCCCCGATCGTCCACGAGCTGCTGCACGCCATACAGCCGGGCGACCTGCTGCGCGTCACCGGCACCCTGCTCCAGCCCTCGGTGCCCGGCCAACCCACCCGGCTCACCGTGGACGTCCTGGAGGTCCTCGACACCGCGCTCATCCCGGTCCTGGGAGAGATGGTGCTCGACAGGTACGCCGACTACATCGTCGTCTTCGACGCCGACCACGACCAGGTCCCCGTCTTCACCGCGAACGGCCGGTGGGTCGGCCTGGCCGACAACGCCGACGCCATCGCCACCCTGATCGACATCGACGAGCGCGTGCACGGCGGTGACGCCTGATGGCCACCGCCGCGCAGCCCCGCACCGTCCTGGAACGCTTCCCCGCCGGCCACCCCCGCGGCTCCTGGCCCGCCGACGAATACGCCGCCGCCCAACGCGCCCAGGGCACCGACGCCCACGTCGTGATGGACCTGACCACCGACCAGTTCCTCGTCGTCACCGACACCACCCACTAGCCCGCCGAACCGAGAGGTCCCCGTGACCGACACCGAGACGTTCGAGACCATCCGCTACACCGCCGACGTCGTCGTCCTGACGCCCGGCGGCGACGTCCTGCTGATCGAGCGCGACTGGCCGCCGTTCGAAGGCCACTGGGCCTGCGCCGGCGGACACGTAGACCCGGGGGAAACGAGCCGCCAGGCCGCCGCCCGCGAACTCGCTGAGGAGACCGGCGTCCACGTGGACACCGGCGACCTGCACCAGATCGGCGTCTGGGACCAGCCCGGCCGCGACCCCCGCGGCCGGTACGTCACCGTCGCGTACCTGGCCACCGTCCCCGCCGACACCCCGATCACCGCCGGAGACGACGCCCGCACCGCCCGCTGGTGGCCCCTGAACGCCCTGCCGGACCAGCTGGCGTTCGACCACGCCCAGATCCTCAGCGCGGCCGTAGCCCTCACCGCCCACCTCACCCCGGAGCAGGAGTCCACCCGATGAAGCGACCCTCCCTCTTCCGCCGCTGCGGAAACGCCGGCGCCCTTTCCTCCGAGGACCAGGCCGTCGTCGACCAGTTCCGCGCGACGCTCACCGCCCTGCGCAATCCCGACCCCTGGGCGCCCGGCAGCGCCCGCGACATCGCCGTGCGCGTCGGCCCGTTCGTGGAACGCGCGCACACCCGGCCCGGAGACGACCACGGCCCGGACGTGATCGCCGTCGCCCTGGTCCACCCCGGCACCCCGCACGCCAGCGCCTACCTCCACGGCCGCCAGCTCGGCTACACCGAACGCGGCTGGCTGCGCTGCGAGACCACCGCAATCCTCGGCTTCTGGCAGCCCGGCTACGCGATGCTCACCCACGCCGCCGCCGGCCTGCCCCTGCCCGACGACGTCGGCATGGAACCCGCGCACTACGCCCTCTACATCGAGGCCCGCAAACGCGACGACAGCCGCGACGGCTTCACCCTGCTGCGCCTCGGTCCGTACACCCAGACCCGGCACGCCCAACAGGACTACGACGACCGGATCACCGCCGCACTGGACGGACGGGAGACCACCCTCGTGCCCGGCTACCGCGTCAGCGTGCGGTTCGGGCCGTTCGACGTCAGCGACCACCAGCTGTTCGCCGACCCGTACGAGGCCGACGCCGTCGCGCTCCTGGAGGCGGCCGTCGCGGGGGCGAGGGTATGACCGCCCCGGCCCTGTACGAGATCGAGACCAGCGAGGGCGACGACGGGACCATGCACCCCGTCGAACACCTCTGGACACCGGATTACGGCGACCCGAAGCGACTCGGGTTCATCACCCACAACGGCATCACCATCACCGGATACGGAGCAGAGGACGAACCGCCCGTCGGATTCATCGCGCTCGGACACCACCGCTGGGGTCACGTCATCGAGGCCGCGGCCGCCTACATGGTCAAGATCTACGACTGGCGGGAGCTTCACACCTACCCGCACGCCGACCACGGTGACGTCATCCCACGGATCCCCCGCGCCGTTCACACGCACGCCGCGGTCCTGCACCACCCGCACCCGGCCCACCCCTGCGGTTGCGCGTGGGACGACCAGTGGCGTCTGGTCTGGGTATCGCCCACCGAGCCCGGCGCCGTCCCGGTCACCGCCCTACGACACCCGGCGGCCGCGGTGACCGCCGCTGGCATTCCCAACCCCGACGCAGACGCGCCCGCTACCTGGGCAACCTGACACCCACCACGAAGGCCCGTACCCCACGCGAACGATGCGGGGGTGCGGGCCTTCGTGCGTTTACGGATCTTCGCGTTGCCTGCTCCGTGAGCCCGAGGCGTTCTTTACGACGTAAAGAAGAGCGAGGGCCCGAGGGGTGCCGAGCGACGGGGCGATGCTGCCGGGTGTCGCTCTTTACGGCGTAAAGAACGCGGGCTGAGCCTGGAAGGCCCTCGGTCCTCGCTAAGCTCCAGGCCGAGACAGCAGCAAGACCTACCTGGAGTACGAATGGCCGGCGCACAGAACGACGGGCTCTCCCTGGCGGAGCGACGTAGACAGCTCGCGGCCAAGCGGGCACAGGAGGAAGCCGCGGCGAACCCGCAAGGGGCGTCGGCCGATGGTGCGAACGCCACCCCGGAATTCGCCCTCGACTCCCTCGTTCACAACCCGCGCAACGCCCGCCAGAACCTGGAAGGCGTCGACGGTCTCGCGGAGACCTACGAGACGACGGGAGTGTTGCAGCCCTGCCTCGTCATTCCCGTGGAGACGTTCCGGGCTGCCTTCCCTGAGAACGCGGCGGATCTCCCAGACGGGGCCTACGTGGTCATCGGCGGCAACCGCCGTCTCGCAGCCGCGCGTAAGGCGGGGCTGGCAACCCTGCCTGTCCACGTGAACACCAAGCTGAAGACGCGGGAAGACATCCTCGTCGCGGCCGCCACGGAGAACATCGCCCGCGAGGAGCTCAAGCCCTTCGAGGAGCTCGCCACGATCGAGGAGCTCAAGGCGGAGCTCGGCACCTATGACGCCGTCGCCAAGAAGCTGGGCAAGACCGCAGGCTGGGTCTCCCAGCGCCGCCGCCTGCACAACCTGGAGCCCGAAGTCCGCCAGGCGCTCGAGGCGCGGGCCCCCGGCATGACCATCGAGCTCGCCCGAGACCTCGGCAAGATCAAGGTCCGCGAAGAGCAGCTCAAGGCATGGCGCGCCGCGGAGCGCGCCGCGGATCGCTCTGCCAACCCGTCGGCCGGGAAGCAGTCCAAGTCGAAGAAGGCCAGCAAGGTGCCCGCCCAGGGAGGGGCTGGCGACGGAGCCGGCTCCCCGGTGGAGGACGCTGCGGTGAAGGCCAGGCGCGAAGCCTGCGTCCTCGCCATCGTCGCGGGCGCCGGTGACCTCGCCCGCCTCTTCCTCGTCGCCGCCCAGGCCCCGGCCGATGCCGACGAAGCCGTCGCGCTCGCGGGACAGTGGCTCACCGAAACCGCTGTGGGGTCCTCCGCGCTGGACTTGGCGACCCTGTCCGGCGAGGAAGGCACCGACCGCCAGAAGCAGGGCGCCCTCGCGCTGGCCCTCGCCCGCTGCGAACTCCACATGACCCGTTCGAGTGGCACCGACTCCACCCACGCCCGCGCGTACGCGGACTGGCTGGAGACTCACACCGACTACCAGCCCACCGACGCCGCGCCCGCTCCGACGGCGTAGAGCGGAGTGCACATGAGCACCGACACCCTGACCAAGCCCGCCGACAGGGGCCTCCCGACCCGCGTTCTGACGCTCGCCAGCGGTTCGGCCGGCTCCGGCAAGAGCACCCTCGCCGGAGCCCTCGCCGAACAGGCCGCCGCGCACGGTCGCACGGTCTGCGTCATCGGACTGGACCGGCAGCGCGACGTGTCCCGCCTCCTCGGCTACGACGACCCGGACGCCGACGAAAATCAGCTCACCCTCATCGACGTTGTCGACGGCCTCGGCACCCTCGATCAAGCGCTCGTTCCCGGCCGCCACAGCAAGACCAAGGAGCCGATCCCGAACCTCTGGCTCGTCCTGGAATCCGACAGGCTCGACTCCCTCAGCCTGAAGCTCGCGGGAGTCACCGCGCGGGAGATGTGGCTCCAGCGGCTGCTCCCGCAGCTGATCGGGCGGTTCGACATCATCCTGCTCGACTGCCCCGGCAACCTGGACCTCGGCACCCAGGGCGCCCTCATCGCCGCAACCGAGATCGTCGGGTGCACCAAGAGCCAGGAGAAGGAAGCGCGCGGCCTGACGGCGCTGGAAGACAAGATCGCTGACCTGCACAAATCCTTCGGGGTCATGGGCATGCGCGACGGACTCGACTGGATCGTCATAGGAGAGGGCGTCACGGGCATCTCCCAGGGCAAGGTCTACTTCGACATCGAGCGACAGGTGCGAGAGGCGTACGGTGACCTCGTCGTCCAGCCCACCATCCGCGACGACGTGAAGGTCCCCGAGTCGTACTCGGCTTCTCTCCCGGTCACGCTCTACAACCCCAAGACCGAGGCCGCCATCGCCTACGTCAAGGTGGGCAAGGCGATGAAGCTCTACGACTGACCGGTCTTTACGCCGTAAAGAGCCCGGCCCGCGCCGTACGCGGGCCGGGCTCTCGGCTTCCAGGCCCAACACCGTTGCCATCCCGCGGCTGCGCCGGACGGTCAGGGGCCGGTGAGGATGTCGTGGGTGCCGATGCGACGCCAGATGATGTGCCGCTCGCCAGGACGGCATGAGGCCCCGTACTGCCAGGTGGCGCGCCCGGCCGGGCCGGTGCCTGCGGACCAGGTGAGTTCGTAGATGCCGGGGAAGCCGCTGATCTGCTTGATGCGGAGGCCGGCGCGGAAGTGCCCGTCGTTGTCGCGCAGGTCGTGGACGAAGGCGGCCACGGCCCGGCGGAAGCGGCGGCGCTGTTCGGGGGTGAGGCGGCGGAGGTCGTTGTTGAAGCGGGTCATGGTCTCGTAGGTCGGCACGTCGGTCCTCCAGGCAGCAAGAAGCCCCCGGCGCTGCCGGGGGCGAGAGTGGGTGACGTGGTGCTGGGTGCGGCGTCCTTGGCCGCTGGGTGGGGGAGCGGTACGCAGTAAGGCGCTCGTTGACGCTGGAGGCGTCTACTCGCGGTTTTCGGGGCGTGTGAGGCGGATGTGGCGGGGTGGCCGCGCAGCATTTGCATGGCCCGGGTGGTGTCCGCCGGGCGGGCGCGGCGCCGCCGGAAGTGCCCGCCGGACGGGATCGGCCGTGAAGTTCCGGTGAACCCTCCCGCCCCACGGGATCGGGCTTTTTTGCAGGTCAGGCCCGGTGTCCCCTGTGGGGATGCTGAGTGTCGCGAAGGTCCAGAGGCGTAACGCCTGGCGCTACTACGTACGCGGAGTTGCCTTCGGGGACGGCCGCCGCCCGGTCGGCCAGTCCCTCAAGGCCGCCCAGGAGATGGCCGGCCTCCCGCCGGGACGGTGGTGGGGGCGCGGCCTGGCCGCGCTCGGGCTCACCGCGGGCACGGAGGTGTCCGAGCGGCAGATGGAGCTGACCTTCGGGCAGGGCCGGCACCCGGACGCCGACCGGATCGAGCAGCACCTCCTGGACGACGGCGCCGACCCGGACACCGCGCGTCGGGCGACCGTGCTCGGGCAGCCGATCGAGGAGATCGAGGCCCGCAACCAGACCCCGCTGCTCGCCCTCGACTTCACCTTCCGCCCGCAGGCGTCCCTGATCGTGCTGTGGGCACTGGGAGACGCCCACACGCGCCGGGTCATCGAGCGGGCGCACGAGCGGGCCGTCGACAGGGCGCTGCGCTGGCTCGAGGACGAAGTCGCCGAGACCCGGTGGTCGTCGGGCCGCGGCCGCGCGAAGACCCCGGCCTTGGTGGTCGCCGCCTTCCGGCACTTCGAGAATCGCGATGGCTTCCCGCTCCTGCATGAGCACTGCTTGGTCCTCAACCGCGTGCAGCGCCTGGACGGCAACGGTGATCCGAGGTGGGGCGCGCTGGACACCCGCCGCCTCTACCGGCACGTGGTGGCCGCCGGGACGCTCTACACCCTCGCGATGACGACCGAGGTGTGCGAGGAGCTCGGGTTGGCGACGGTGCCCCGGGAGGTGACGCCGGGCCTGCGCCCCGTGATGGAGATCGCCGGTGTCGACTCCGAGCTCATCGACTGGTCGGCCACCCGCCGCCAGCAGATCGAGGACGTCCTGGAGGGCCTGACCTACAAGTACGCGCAGGAGCACGGGCGGCTGCCCGGCGAGCAGGCCCGGCACGGTCTGGGGTGGTGGGCGGCGCAGGACACCCGCCGGGAGAAGAAGACCCCGCGCCCGCTGGAGCAGCTGCTCGCGTGGTGGAAGGCGTCCGCGCTACTGAAGTTCGGCAAGCAGGTGGTCGACGGGCTCCTTCACCGCTGCCGCGCGGCGGGTGCGGCGATCCGGGCCCGGGTGGACCCGCACGTCGACGTCGTGCTCGCCGCCGTCGACGTCGCCGCGGTCGTCTTCACCGTGCGCGGCAAGTTCGCCCGCCGCCACGTCCTGGCCGAAGCGCGCCGGCATCTGCTGGAGACCCTGCGCGGCCGCGAGTTCACGCGCGGCCTGGACGACTACATCGCGGGCCGCGCCCTGGCCGACCACGGCCGCCAGACCACCGATCCCCAGCCCGGCCGCCGGGCCCCGGCCGCCGACCAGATCTTCTACACCGCCGACTTTCCCGAGCCCGAGCCCTGGTTCATCGCCGGCACCGGCGGCAAGCCGCCCCGGGAGTCGTCCCGCTACGAGCGGGCCCGGGTCGCCAGCCTCGCCGTACGCAACGCGATCCGCGCCGCCCGTACCGCTCCCGCCGGGCAGGCCGACGCCCCGGCCGCGACGACGTCGGCCGCCGCGCGTACGGACGACCAGCACCACGACCAGGCGTCAGCCCCGCCGCACGCCGTCGACCACCCCGGCCGGGACGCCGCCCTCACCCCGGCGCAGCGGGCCGCCGCCGTCCACGCTCATCAGCAGGCCGCGATGCCCGAGGAGTACCTCCAGGGCCGCACGACCGACGCGGGGACGTGGCTGCGCACGCCGAAGAACTTGGAGCGGCTCGCCGCCTTCACCCGCGCCGCCGACGCCCGCCGCCGCACCTACGAGGACACGACGCCCCCGGCCGCGCCCGACGCCCCCGTCGCCGACAGCCGCCGCCAGGAGCACGAGCAGCAGCACCGGCAGCCCGGTCACGGCCAGGGCCCCGGTCCCCGGCCGTGACCGCCCGGCGGGACGCACATCGAAGCCGACGTGCCAGCCCCCGGCACGCCCCCGGCGCCCCGGCCCCGGAGACACCAGAGCGCGGCGAGAGTACGGGGACCGCCCCCGTGAACGAGGAGGAACCCGTGGTCGACCTGATCCTGATACAGCTCTCGCCGAAGCAGCGCGAGCGCCTGGAGCACCTGGTCGACGCCAGCCAGCTGCGGACGGCGCTGTACCCGGCGCCGACGCCGCGGCCGTCGGTCCGGCGCCGCTCCCGGCAGTACCCCGGCGGCCGGCCGAACCCGTGGCGCAGCGCGCGCCTGCGCCGCCGCCGGGGCTGAGTGGACACGGTGGACCCCACCGCGCCGCGCTCGGAGGGAGTGGACGCCACGGTGGTGCGGATCGAGCGGTCCACTCGGTGCGCTCCACCCGGTGCGGGAGTGCGGAACATCCCGGCATCGGGTGCGGTGGTGCGGTGCATCGGGTGCACCGGTGCGGTCGCCGACGATGTCGTGCACTCCCACCGCACCGCACCACCGCACCGGTGCGCCGCACCGCACGTTCCACTGGCGCGCGTCGGAGTGGCCGCCACTCCCGTCCGCTCCACTCGATGCGTGTACGGAGGGTGACGGTGCATCGGGTGCGGTGCACTCGATGCACCCCCCTTGACCGGGTGTGCCGCCGGATTCCACCCAGCCCATCGGATGGAAAGCAACCCTTGTCCACCCACGAGTTTCGGCGTGACCTTCGACGTTTCCCCTTGACACACTCCGCTACCACCACGGAGACGCCCAGCACCGTGCCCTTGATACCCGGTGTGGGAAGGGAGACTTCTCCCTCCCGGCGCACCGCGCACCGTCACCGTCCGTAAGGCGGGTGCGTGGTGCGGAGGATGCCGTGCATCGCCGCATCGTGGTGCGTTCCACCGGGTGGGAGTGCGCGACATCGTCCGCACCGAGTGGAGAGTGGAGGCCATCGCGAAGCGCACCAGGTGCGGGTGGAGTCCACTCGGTGCGCTCCACCGGGTGGGGAAGTGCGTTCCATCGCGCGCAACTCAACGCACCATGCGCGCCGGTCCGCACCCGCGCGCCGCCGGCCCGGACATCCGGTGCGCTACACGCGCGGGCGGCGCAGGTTCTCCTTGGCCGACAGCAGCCCGAGTACGGCGTGCTCCTGGTGGTGGGCGTGCCAGCGTTCCGCCAGGGTCCGGTCGGTGAACAGGGCCAGCCCCCGCGCCGTCTCCGCCGTCAGGTCGACGGCATCGAAGCCACCGGCGGCCTGGACGAACTCCATCGCGATGTCGTGGAAGCGCGGGCCCTGGAAGTAGGAGACGTGCGTGTCGTCCGGGGCCAGAGGCTGGCCGCTCTCGTCGGACACGAGCGTGTGAGACCCCTTGCGGGACTCGTAGTAGGCGTTGACCTGCGGCTGGATCTCGGTACGCATCGCGGCCAGCACGCGCTGCCGGTGGGTGGGGGCGTCCAGGCACTTCTGGTACGAGAAGGCGACCTTGCTGCCGTCGACCAGGACGGCTTCCGGGCCTTTGTGGTGACCGCGCGGGGTGGGGATGATCCGGAAGCGGTCCACCCCCGGGCCGACCTTCTGCGCCGCGTCGGGGTGCATGTCGAGCAGGTCCCGCAGCAGCAGGTCGTCGTCCTCCTGGTCGACGTCCTGACCGAGGCCGTAGCGGCCCAGGATCGCCTGCACCGCTTCCTGCCGGGCCTTCTTCGTCGCGTAGCGGCGCGGGCCGATCCAGACCTCGGGCACGTTGGGCTCCTCTGCCAAGCGGGTGACGGGAGCGCTCACGCTAGAGCACGTTCCCCGGTCCGGACGGAGCTTCGCTCTTGCTGTCAGCCTGCCGGGGGACAGGGAGCCGATCGTGATGCCGCTCACGGACAAAACGGGAGGACATGGGGGTGGTCAAGGAGGAATCGGACACCTGCTGTCGCTGATCGTTAGACGACGGTCAAGGGGTGGCTTCACACGGTGGCCCCGGCCCGCGCGCACAACCGCGTACGGGCCGGACGACTGCCGACCCGGCCTGCAGGCCGGAGAAACCGAGGACCCCGTGCCCGCCGACCTCACTCCCGACCCCGCCTTCGAGCCGCACGAGCCGGCCGACCGCAGCCCCGCTGACGGCGTCGACCAGGCCCCGCCGGCCCCCTCCACGGGCCCCTCCATCGCCCCCTCCACGGCCACTTCGCCCGCCGGGCGCATCCGCGCAGGTCAGCCCGGGAAGTCAGGGTCCGGCGACGCGTTCGACAACCCTTCTAAGTCTTTGAAGCAGACATGGAAGCCGACCCACACCAGGAAGAAGGAAGTGCTGACGGCTCTGGGGATCTTCCAGAGGGCTACCGCTGACCACCTGTGGCGGATGCTCCGGCCCGGAGACCGGCACGACCGGTGCACGAGGGACACCCTCAACGCCCTCAAGGGCGAAGGGAAGGTCCGGGTGGAGACACGACTGGAGTCGGGACACCAGCTGTGGGTGCTGACCGAGCGAGGACACAAGGAAGCCAAGCAGCTGCTCCCGAAGAGCGCGCGGATGTCCGTGCTGCGCAAGCTCCAGTACGACGACGACGGAGAGCCGGTCGACGGCGACGGCTACGACGAACACGCCGCCGCCGTCACCTCGACCGCGGCCGTGCTCACCGGAGCCGGGTACGGCACCCCGCTGTCCTGGCAGACCGAGATCGCCCACCGCCTGCCGTACGGGTACACCCAGTACGCCGACCTGACGATGCGCGCCCCGGACGCCGGGGTGCCCGCGATGCTCCTGGAGGTCGACCGCGTCAACGAGCCCGTCGACGACCTGACGGCGAAGCTGCGCCGCTACAACGACTGGTTCGAGCTCCTGGCGCCGAAGGCCGACAAGGACAGGGAGAAGGCCGCCCGGCGGCAGGGTGCGGCGGTGCACGACTTCCGGCTGTGGTCGCGGATCTACCCGGCGACCGGGCGGGAGGGCTACGTGCCGGTGGCGTTCGTGTTCACGGGCAAGACCGCCGCGCAGCGCGAGAGCCGGATGCGGCGCCTGGAGCAGGCCGCCCGCCGCTACTTCGCCGGCACCCGGTACCCGTGGGCCGGGTTCACGGCCGTCGACTACCACCAGGCGGTGCCCGTGGTCGTCACCGAGCTGGAGCGGATCACCGCCGACCCGGCCGGGGCCGCGGGGAAGGTGTGGCGGCGGCTCGGGCGCGATGAGTGGCAGACGCTGAGCGAGGCCCTGGACAACCCGGACGGCGAGCGGCTCTACCGGAGGGAAGAGGAACAGTCCCGCCGGCGGCAGGCGGAACGCAAGGCCGCGGAGCGCGAGGCGCAGCGGCCGGTGTGCACGCAGTGCGGGACGAAGTTCACCGACGAACGCTGGCAGGTAACCGCGGGGTCCTCGTGGCACGGCCAGTGGGACGGGCTGTGCGGATCGTGCGCGGAGCAGGCCGCCGACCGCGCAGAGGCTGAGCGCGTCGCGCGCCGCCAGGCGGAAGAGGCGGAACGCGCGGCGGCCGAAGCGCCGGCCGTGAAGCCCCGCGGGCTGTTCGGGCGCCGCCGGTAGCCGGGCGGCTTCCGTCTCCGGCCGGACAGGCGGCCCGGCCGGAGGCGAGGATGAGCACCGCGAACAACGACGTGAAGGAGCCGATCGACGTGTCCCTGGTGCGCAAGAACTGTGCGGTGGCCACCCAGCTGACGGTGGAGGAACACCGCGAGCTCGCCAACCTGCGCTTCGGCGCGAACGCGCTGGAGGACTTCACCTGGTGCGAGGTGGAGTCCGGTCACGAGGGCGAGTGGCACTACGCCCTCGGACAGACCGCCAGCGACGGCAACTGGTGGTTGCGCTGGCGGCCCGGGGCCCGTGAGCTGGTCAATCTTCCGCCCTGCACCGCCCGCGACACCGAGCACGCCCCGGACGACCCGACGCCGTGCCTGCTGTTCGACGGCCACGACGGCCGCCACACCTTCGAGTTCGGCATGGCGACCAACCGGCAGGGCCTGCTGCACCGGGCGCTGACGGTCGGCGACCTGCGCAAGGCGATCGAGGGCCTGGACGACGACACCGCCGTCCGGGTCGGGGCCGTCACCACGGGCGTCCTGCCCGACCTCGAGTTCGAGGCGCTGCTCCAGGCGGTGGGCGAGGGCGGCGTCGAACGCCTCGCGCCCGGCGGGGGAGTGGAACCAGCCCTGGTGCTCCTCATCGGCTTGGGCTCGGTGGACCAGAGCGACCGCGAGGTCATCTGACCGGAGGCCGCCTTGCCCGCCCACTCCACCGGGCGGAAAGATCGACACAGACCACCGACGTCATCGAGGGGGAAGAACACGGTGAGCAACACACTGCTGCGTCCGGACGGCTGGCTCGTGCTGGGGCTGCCCTGGCCGGAGAAGACCCAGGACGGCTGGGGCGAGTGCGCCCTTGCCATCGCCCCGCAGATGATCCCCCGCCACCTCGTCAGCAAAGGCGCCGGCATCGCGCTCGACCTCGCGACCGGCCTGGCCCGCGACCAGAACGAGGGGCCCGGCAAAGCGGTCTTCTTCTCCGACGTCACCCTCTGGCTCGACAAGCAGGGCAAGGACTGGGCGGACTTCGGAGCCGACTACGAAGCCGTCATCGACGAACTCGTCAAGGCACCGGTCCCGCAGCTCTACATGACGCTCGTCCAGAAGGCCCACGCCATCCTGTGCGACGCGAGCCGCGACGGGGTGCGCCTGTACTACCCCGGCGGCCAAGTCGAGCACGTCACCCCACAGGTCCGCGCCGACGTCCACGCCGCGATCACCACGAGCCTGGAGCGGGACTGGCCGCACTACATCCAGGGCCTCATCGACCGCGGCGCCCTCCAGACCCAGTAGCACCGCATCGCTCCCGCCTCGGGCCCGGCCACCCCGGCCGGGCCCGACGCCGTCTCCGCCCCCCCGTTGTCGGTGACGGCTGGAAGGCTGGTCGGATGAACGGTGACGAGCAGCTGCTGACCGGTCGCGTCTACGGCGCGGACCACGACGACCCGAACCCCGGCCCGCTCCCGCACCGGACCTACGCCGAACTGGTCGGCGGCCTGCTGGACGGCCTGCTGCTCGACATCCACGGCTGGCGCACCGAGGAAGTCGACGACGGCGTCGCCCTGACGACCGAGCTGTCCCGGTGGCCCGGCGGCCGCGCCCTGTACGACCCGCAGCCCGGCGAGCCCCGCACGCCTGGCCCCGGCGTCAGCTGCCGCTTCTACTACTCCGGCGACACACCCTGACCCCAGCCGCCGGCCCCGGCGCCCGGGGTGCCCTCGGTCAGCTGGGCGGCGGTGTTCTCGATCCACAGCAGCGTCCACTCGACTCCGGCCCGCCACCCGGGCTCCGCGCTGTCGTACCGGCCTTCGGCGTCGGCGCGGATGTTGGCGGCGAGGGCGCGCAGATCCTTCTGCAGTCCCTGCCGCTTGGCCGTGTCCATGGCCTGGATCATGTCGTCGGTGATGTCACCGGGTCGCAGTGCGCTCATTGCCCCACCCTGGACGACCGACCCCACGCAAGGCCACCCCTGCCTCGTGCGAAGGGCCTCGCGGCAAAGCCCTGGTCACCGCGTGATCTCCCATGACAGGCTCGTGAGCTTCCAGGCGGAGGGAACGAGAAGATGAAGAACGGCTTCGCGGAGACGCCGGGCGAACTGTGCCCGGACTGCACAGCGGGCCCCGCCCGGGAGAACGTCCGCGTCGCGGGCGGCACGCCGTACGAGATCTGGCACACCTCCGACTGCCCGGAGTGGACCGTCATGCAGATCAGCTTGGAGGCAGGCTCCCGGCGCATCAAGGAACAGGACGCGTGGGCCAAGGAGCTCTTCCCCACCGTGCACGAGCGGCTGAAGCATGCTGCCGAAAGCCTGCCGCCGGACAGCCCCGCCCAGCCGTTCGTCGACGCTCTGACCGAGCTGGTCCAGGCCCAGGCCGACACCACCGGCTTCGTGGTCCTGCACCGGTGGGTGGAGATCCTGGAGCGCCACTTCCCGCCCCAACTGCCGGACCCTGAGCACACCACCGAGTAGCGGTCAGGCGGCGTCGCCGTCGCCGGGCGGAAGCTGAGGCCGGCGGATCCGCTCACGCTCGACCTCGGCAGCGATGACCGCGCGCTGCGTCTCGCCACGCTGCTCGATGGCCGTCCGCTCCGTCGCGCCGCGCTGCTCGATGTGCGCCTTCGCCACCCGCCCGGCCACCGTGACCGCCGTGGCGACGGGCAAAGCCGTGACCAGGATGCCCGGCCAGGCGGAGCCGGTGAGGGAGTCACCCGGCTGGAATTCGGTCGGCGGAACATCAGGCTCGTCTGTACTCATAGCCCCCATCGTCCGGCCCTCGCACCCCTGTTGACCAGCACAGTCACCCGTGCGGCCCACAGGGGGCGGTCAGGGGTCGGTGATGTGGTCGGACCCGATGGACGTCACCGCTCGGGCAGCTTGCGGCGAAGACCGTCCATCGCCTTCTTCACGTCCCCGAGCTGGTCGCCGAGCACCCGCATACGCCAGTCCAGGCGCTCCATCCGGGCAGCGGCCGCCAGCGACGCGAACGTCTGCGCCATCTGCGCCGCGCCCGCCTCGCCCGCCAACGCCTTCTTGACGTACCGGGCGGCCATCGCCTCGTACTGCTTCGCGCGCTCCACCGCAGCCTTGAACTCGGGTGCGTCGTCGTCGTGTTCGGTCATGGAGCCCCTCCCAGGTTGATCTCTCCTCACCGTTGTACCGACCGCCCCGCACAGGCGGAGCCGCTGCCGATTTTCGGGCCGAAAAGTTGTCCACAGATCGCAGCTCAGGGCCCACTTTTCGCCGCGCTCTATCCACAGGCCAACGGCTTTACGGTTCGTGTCCGCTTCCGGGTGTGAGGTGCCGGGACGCACACCGAAAGGGCACGACCGATGGCACAGACGAAGTTCGACAAGCAGGTGGAGGACACCGCCGAATCCCTCGCGTTCGGCATCGGCCGGTTCCTGGCCGGCCGACCGATGGACGGCGAGCGCAAGACCGACGCCACGTTCTGGCGCTCAGGCACCCGGGTCCTGCCGAAGGTCGAAGGCCGCGTCTCCCGGTCCTCCTACCGCGCCGGGTGGAAGCGCCTGACCTTCCGCATCAGCTCGCTGGCCGCCGTCGGCGCGGGCGGCTACCAGGCCGGGTGGGTCCACCAGGACGCCACCGTCGCCACCGCCCAGCAGATATGGGCCGACCCGGCCCCCGCGCTCGCCGCGCTGGAGCAGACCGGGATCGCCGCCGCGTCGACCGCGGCCGTCTCGACCGCCGCCTACTTCGCGCTGACCCGCAAGCGCCGGGAGCTGATGCGCGAGTGGGTGCTCCCGCTGCACGAGGCCCTCGCGCTGCCGCTGCGCCTGCCGGAGCAGACCGACCCGCGCCGCTACCTCCACATCCCGCGCAACTTCTCCGAGGACGACGCGGTGATCCGCGTGGACGTGCCGGGCCGCCTGGACTTCGCCAAGGACCTGGTCGTCGACATCATCGCCACCAAGCTCGCCCTGGAGGGCGTCACCTTCTCCTGGCACCTGGCGGGCCGCGAGACGTACGTGACGGTGAAGAAGACCCGCAAGCCCCCGGCCAAGGCGGCCTTCAAGGAGCCCAAGGTCCGCGAGATCGTGGCCGCCGCGAAGGAGTCCGCGCCCGTCATCGGGATCGGCTCCGCCGGGCGGATCGTCACCGTCGACCTGGACGCCGAGTCCCCGCACATCCTGGTCAACGCGAGCACGGGCGGCGGCAAGTCGGTGACCCTGCGGTGCATCGCCTGCCAGATGCTCCACCACGGCAGCCTCGTGTTCGTCCTGGATACCAAGCGGATCTCCCACCCGTGGGCCAACGGCCTGCCCGGCGTCACCTACTGCCGCGACATCGCCGACATCCACGACCAGCTCATCGCCCTCGGCATCGAAGGCCGGCGCCGTACCCGCGTCGCCGACGAACTGGGCATCGACGCCGACCCGAAGGACATCGGCCCGCGGCTGCTGATCCTCCTCGAAGAGGTCAACGCGACGATGAAGCAGCTGGCCCGCTACTGGGAGAAGACCCGCGAGTCCGGCGACCCGAAGATCTCCCCGGCCGTCGACGCGCTCAACGAGATCCTCTACATGGGCCGCCAGCTGCGCATGCATGTCCTCCTGGTCGCGCAGTCCGCCACCGCCCGCGCCCTCGGAGGCCCGGAAGTCCGCGAGCAGTTCTCCACCCGCATCCTCGCCCGCTACAGCGTCAACGCCTGGCGGATGCTCGCCCCGGAGGTCCACCCGGCGCCGAAGTCCACCAAGCACCACGGCCGCGCCCAGGTCGTCTCCGGCGGGTCCGCGCGGGAGACGCAGATCCTGTTCTTCACCGAGGCCGAAGCCCGCGAGTGGGCCACCACCGGCACGCCGGCCCCGCCCGCAGCCGGGGCGCAGCCGGGCTCGGTGCAGCTGCAGAAGCCGCCCGCCGACTCCCTCACCGACGCCTGGTCCACGCCCGCCCCCGAACTGCAGCCCGCCATCGAACCGCCCGCCGACCGCGACGCGCTCGCCGACGCCTGGAGCCTCACCCCGGCCCCGGCCGCCGACCCGGGCGGCCCCACGGACCACACCCCGCCGTCGCCGACGGCCCCGGGCGACGACGACCAGGCGGTGGGGCTCCGTGAGGCCGCCGAACACCACCTGCCCGGCATCACCCTGGCCGCGCTGCGCTTCGCCCGCGCCAACGACCCGGCCTTCCCCGACCCGGTCGACAAGCGCGGAGCCGAGCTCCTCTACCGCGTCGGCGACCTCAAGAAGTGGGCCCGAAACCGGCCCCGCGCCGCCACCGGCACCACCGACCTGGACTGACGGCGGTGGGTGGCGGGTCGGAAATCCGACCCGCCACCCACCGATCCGGACCTGTCCGCTTTCCCCGACACGATCCCCCCAGCTCTGGAGAACACCCGGTTCTCCAGGCACCGCACAGAAGAGGAACACCCCGCCATGAACAAGACCGCGCTCCCCACGAAGCTCAGCTTCCACGCTCCCGACCTGCGCGAGCAGATAGAGGCACTGCCCGAAGGGACCGCGCTCATCGGCATCAGCACCCACGGCGACGCCATCGCCGTCGACCTGACCGGCGAATGCCCGCACGTCCTGGTCTGCACCGCCACCGGCGGGGGCGGCACCACCGTGCTGCGCTCCCTGACCGCCCAGTTCCTCCACCAGGGCGCCCACGCCCTGGTCATCGACCCCAAGCGGATCTCCCACCTGTGGGCCAGGGGCCTGCCGACCGTCACCCACCGCGGGAACGTCGCCGGCATCCACGACGCCCTGGTCGGCCTCGGAGAGGAACTGGCCCGCCGCCTCGACCTCAACGACAGCGAGCTGGACGCCACGCCCCGGCTCATCGTCTCGGTGGACAGCGCCTACAGCGCGCTGCGCCAGCTCACCCGCTACTGGGAGACGTTCCGCGGCAAGGACGACCCGCACACCTCCCCGGCCGTCGCCGCCCTCGAGGCCGCGCTGTGGACCGGACGCGCCGCCCGCGTCCACGTCATCCTCGACGGCACGCCCGCCCCCGGCGTCCTCGGGGCCGCGCCGCACGAGATGTTCGGCACGGTGATCCTGGCCCGGGTCTCCGCCAGCACCTGGCAGCGCCTCGCGCCGCTCGCCGGCCCCGCGCCGAAGCCGAGCAAGCACGGGGGCCGCGGCCACGTCGTCCAGCGCGAGGAGGTGCACGAGACGCAGACGATTTGGATGACCGACGCCGACGTCGTCACCTGGCTCACCGACCCGGAGGACCCCCAGAGCTGACCCGGGCGCCGGACACGCCACGGGCCCCGGGGGATCAGCCATGACATCCCCGGGGCCCGACTTTTGGAGTCGCGCTGTTCAACGACGGCCCGACTCCGCCGTTACGTCGCCGCCAGCTCAGGCACTTCGAGAGCTTCGGCCACCTTGCGGGCCAGCTGCGCCACCTGCGGCGGCAGGTAGCTGTCCAGCGAGTCGACGTCGTCGCACAGCCGGGCCTTCAGCCCGTGCAGGCACGCCTCGGTGAACAGCCTCTGCGGGTCATCCTCGGGCTGCTGCGCGTTCCGGGCGTGCGTCTGTCCCCCGTGGAACTGCATGCTGGGCCAGCTCCCCGCCTCGCCGGTGCTGGCAGGCGCGTCCTCACCCAGCAGGCCCGCCAGGTGCGCCCACTCGCCCTCGCCGGGCCCGGCGGCCCGGTCGCGCTGCTGAGAGAGTTGGAGATACGACTCCAGGGTGTCCTTCGACGTACCGGTGCGCTGGCTGTACGCCGCGATCAGCATGGCCAGCATGTTCATGGTGTCCGCCGCGTCCGTGGCCCGGTACAGCGTCATCCGCTTCCAGGTGTGCGCCTGGTCGGGCTCGGTGTACCGCAGCACCTCCTGGCAGTTCTGCACGCCCTCGGAGACCAGCTGGTGGATCGCCCGGCGCAGCGGCTCAGGCATCGGGGTGGTGTTCATGGCCGCACGGTAGGGGGAGCGCGTCTGCCCTCACGGCAGTTGCGGCCCTTGGTCACCCGGACGGATCAGAAGCACCGGGGCCGCCGACGCCCCCTTGACGTCGGCGGCCCCGCGCGGGACGGTCGGCGCAACTACGCGCAACCGAGTCCCAGGGGAGTACGTGATGACGCTACGGTTCGTCGGGATCGACCCCAACACCGGCGGTGAGGGATCAGCGACGGTGTGGGTGGAAGAGGAGAGCGCGGACGTGGTCCTCCAGGGCGAGGAAGCCGACGCCCTCCTCAAGTCCCTGGTCGGCTCCACCGAGTGGGTCGCCGGCCACAAGACGGGGATCCCGCCGCACGAGCGGGTGATCCGGATCCCGTTCCACATGGTGCAGATCTTGAGGGAGGCGTGCGATGCCGCTGAACGCGCAGCAGCTGAACACCGCGACGTTCGCTGAGCTGCTCGCCGACACCCACCACACGGCGGTACACCTGGAGATGCGCGACCTGTACGCCGTCGGCGACGAAGCCGACGACTACGCCAACTTCCTGGCCACCGGCGCGGCGAACCTCGACCCGGCCCGGTCGTTCTGGCCCCAGTGGATGCCGCTCGTACAGGACGCGGTCGCCCGCGGCGTGGTGATGCGCCGAGCGAGGATCGTCTCCGAGCCGGTCACCGACTACATCCGGTACGAGCACGCCATCACCCCGCTCAACCTCCAGGCCGGGGAGGACGTGCGTTGGCTGCCCCGCCGCCGCGCCTCCGACATCGCGCTGCCCGGCAACGACTTCTGGCTCCTGGACGACCGGCTGGTGCAGTTCCACCACTTCACCGGCACCGGCGACTGGGCGACCGACGGCAAGGAGCGCACCACCGACCCGGCCGCCGTCGCGCTGTGCCGCGCCGCGTTCGAGACCGTGTGGGAGCGCGGCGTCCCGCACGAGAAGTACACCGTCCAGAATCACTGAGCAGAGCACCGTGAGCGCATCCCCATCGTCCAGCGCACAGGCCGCCCGCGAGGCCCTGGCCGTGCGGCTCAGCCACCTGCGTAAGGACGCCGGCCTTTCCGGGAAGGACCTGTCCGCCCGGTGCGGCTGGCACCCGGCGAAGACCACCCGCATTCAGAAGGCCGACGCCCCGCCCTCCGACGCGGACATCCGCGCCTGGTGTGCGGCGTGCGGCGCGGACGACCAGGCCGACGACCTCATCGCCACCGCCCGCGCCGTCGACTCCATGTATCTGGAGTGGCGCCGTCTGCACAAGGACGGGATGCGCAAGGTCCAGCAGAGCTGGAACAGCCTGCACGAACAGACCCGCGTCTGCCGGGTCTACGTCTCCAACGTGTTCCCGGGCTTCTTCCAGACGCCGGCCTTCGCGACCGCCCTCATGGAGCAGATCACCCGCTTCCAGGGCACCCCCAACGACGTCACCGAGGCGGTCGCCGCCCGCATCGCCCGCTCCCGCTTCCTCTACGAGGGCGGCCACCGCTACGTCGTCCTCCTCGAGGAGTCCGTCCTGCGCTACCGCACTGCCGACCCCGAGGCGATGCGCGGGCAGCTGCGCCACCTCCTGGCGGTGATGCCGCTCGCCTCGGTCTCGCTCGGGATCATCCCGTTCACCGCGCAGCGCACCGTGTGGCCGCTGGAGGCGTTCTACCTCCACGACGACACCACCGCCGTGGTGGAGACCCTGACGGCGGAGATCAAGGTGAAGCAGCCGCGCGAGCTCGCCGACTACGCGCGGGCGTTCGCCGGCCTCACGGAGATGGCCGTCTACGGCGACGCCGCCCGCGACCGCATCACGGCCGCGATCGACGCCCTGGGGTGAACTTCCGCAATTTCCCGCAATCTCGTTGAGGACGGAGCCAGAGCCTCCGTAGCGTCGAACGACACCGACGCGACCACTCAGCACACGGAGGCGGTGCCCATGAGCGCACCCACACCCGCCGGACCCGCACCCGACGGACCCGGCCTCCAGCGGCCCGACTTCGGCCGGCCTTCCCCCGCGCTGCTGGAGCGCGCCGTACGCGGCTACGCCCGCTTCCTCGCCGACCCGGACCCGGACGCCGACAGGGGCGACCACGGCCAGGCCGACGACGCGGCGGGCCTGCGGTGAGCGGGGCCTACGCCGTGCTCCACGATCCCGAGGGCCTGCTGGACGCCGAACTGCCTCTGGACCGTGCCCCGCACGAGGCCCTCGTCACCGCCGTCCTCGCGTGGAAGGACCCGGACCTCGCGCCCCGCGACTACGAGCAGATCGCCCTCCAGCTCACCGGGCACGCCCGCGCGGTCGCCGCCGACGTCCGGCGTCTCGCCACCGCCCTGCCCAAGAGCGACGGCCGCGGCGCCCTCGCCGAACTCATCCTCCGCGAAGCCGACGGCCGCCTGTCCGCCCCGCTCAACGGCACCGCCCGCTGCGTCCAGAATCGAGCCCGCCTCGTACAGGCCCTCTACACCCGGCTCGACCGCCTCACCGAACCCGCCCCGGCCACCGCGTAGTTCACCGGGGGAGCGGCCCGAAGATCCCAGTCCCTACACGCACACCAGTGCGATGCCGCAGCTCAGAACCCCCGGGCATCGCACCCCAGTGCGTGTAGGACCTGGGAGCGGTGCCGCTGGCCCCGGACAGCGAAGGACCCCGGGCGCCCGTGCGCTCGGGGTCCTTCGCCACTCTCACCGTCGACGCTCACCAGTCGTCAGGTGCACTGCCCACCCACGCGATCGGCCGGCCCTCGCTGGTGCGGCCCCAGTGCGGTTCCTCCATCAAGGTCTCGTGCCCGCCGGGCAGTACGCAGATCCGCCCCCAGCGCCCGTGCTTGCCCTCACAGAGCCCGGTGAGCCCGTCCGCGTCGCCCGCCGCCACGGCCTGGTCGTAACGGTCCTGGAACGGCTGGAGACGGGCGCACAGCTCCAGCCCGAGCTCCGTCTCCGCCGCCTCCACCCGCTCCCGCGCCGCCTGCACCCCCGGGTCGGCCAGCACAGCCGAGATGATGTCCTCCGCCTCCGCGAAGGCATTGGTGCGCGCGTGCCGCCGTACGGCGTCCTGCACCCGCTGCTCCTCGGTCTCCTGGTCGCTCGCGCTCATCACGCCGCTCCTTCCGTGGCCGCCCACTCCAGCCCGAGGCCGGCCAACGCGGCGAGCTTGTCGACGGTCAGCTTGGCCCGGCGGCTCTTGCTGTTGCTGAGGAACACCCCGAGCTTGACCTCCGTCCCGTCCGGCAACGCCTCTACGTGGGCCCTGGGGACCTTCACAGAGCCCGTGCGGGCCTTGTACTGCGCCAGGGCCGCAACGCCCCTCTCGAAGGCGCTCACGGGCGCCGTGGACGGCTCCGTCGGCGCGGCCTGCTCGACCGGGGCCGGAGCGGCGAGCGGGGTGACGCCGACGGCCTCCAGGCGCTCGCGCTGCCCGTCGGCCAGGGCCGCCCACACCTTGGGCTGCCGCTGCCGAGCCAGCCACTTGCCGACGTCCATGCCGTGCACGGTGAAGCCGGGCAGGACCTCTGCCGGGCCTTCCTCGTCACGCACCAGCTCGCGCAGCGCGGCGTAGTGCCGCTGCCACTCCGTGGGCCACTCGGGGTTCCAGTCCTCGTCCACGGCCGCCAACGCCGCCTCCCACTCCGGGTGTTCGGCCAGCGCACCGGGACGGCGCAGGTTGCTCAACCACTGCCCCACCGGCTTGTCGAGCGCGGCCGCCGACCGGGGAGCGCACAGCGTCCAGTGCTCCTGGTAGTACACCCGGGCCGCCGCCAGGTTCTCCTGGAACCGCGCATCGGCCGCCGACCAGGCCATGCCGAGCTTCTCCAGCCGCGCCGCGCGCCGGCCGTTCATCTGCCCGGCCCCGTACGCACGTCGCTGCTCCGCGACCCACGTCCCGAGCGGGAACGCGCCCTCCTTGTGCTCGTACGGCACCCGGGCGTGGCCCTCGCGCTCGACGAAGTCCTTGAGCTTCGCCCAGCCGCGGGCCCAGTCCTGCCGCTCGGTGTCGATCACGTTGAAGGACACCCAGTTCGCGACCATCGACGGATCACGCGGGGCCGAAAAACGGAGCAGCAGACGGGTTTCTTCCTCGTTATCGGCGGGCGCGGCACCGATGTATTCGGAGGGCTGCGCGATGTCCTTCTGAGGCTCCTGCGGGATCGCCAGCAATTCCACGGCCTCTTCATCGTGAGCCCGCAGACCCTCAAGAACCTTCACCAACGGCTTGTACGAACCAGAGGTGAACATATCCTCCGGGCTTTCATCGGGCTGGAGAAATACCGGCACGATCAAAGAAGCGAGCTTTCCCTGTCCGGGCTTCTGGCGCAGCGCGCGGCCAATCGCCTGGACGATGTCGTGCGGGGCGCCCTTGGGGTCCAGGAGCGCCACGGAGTCCACGGCCCGGATGTCCACGCCCTCGCCCAGGACGCGGCAGTTGGAGAGCACGGCCCGCCGGGCGGTGGATCCGAACTTCCCCAGCACGTCCCGCCGGCGCTCGGGGACGTGCTCGCCGCACAGCCAGTCCGCCCAGATCTCGGAGGGGTACTTCTCGGGCTGGTCGGCGTGCAGCCGCTTGGCCACGCGCTGAAGGCCCTCCGCGTACGCCGCGGCCTCTATGGTCCGGTGGTGGAAGGTGATGCAGGTCTGGAGGTTGTGCTGCTCCATCGTGTGCAGCAGCGCGGCCTGGAGCGCCCCGAGGCGCTGCCCGCGGACCTCCTCGGTGTGCCGCTCCTCGCCCATCAGCCGCTCGGGCGTGACGACCGGGTCCTGGAGCTCCAGGACGATGATTTGGTACCGCGCCAGCAGCTTCCGGGACACCGCCGACGCCAACGAGAGCTTGTACAGGACCGGCCCGAAGACCTTCTCGTCATCCATGGAGGCCGCCATCTCGCGCGGCAGCGGGTCACGCACCCCTTCGGCGACCTCGCGGTTCAGCCGCTCTTCCCAGATCCGGGGCGTCGCGGTCAGGTACAGCCGGCGGTGCGCCGGGATCTTCGTCTGGTCGTGGATGTCCGCCCACGCCTTCCCCATCGAGCCACTGGTCCGGTGCGCCTCATCGACCACCGCCAGGTCCACGGGGGCGAGTTTCTGCCCGTAGGCGCCCTCGAAGGCTTCCACGAGCACGCCCAGCGAGGCGTAGGTGGCGTAGATGGTCACCGGCCCGGCGCTGTGCCACAGGGCCAGCTGCACGGGGTTGGTGGTGCTCCGCACCCCCAGGTGGAACAGTTCCGGGTCGTCCAGGGGCGAGCAGACCATGACGGCCGGCCCCTTGTGCCCGGCGCCGCTCCACGCCTTCACGGTCTGCGCCAGGAGATCCAGGGTCGGCACCACCACGAGGATGCGCCCCTTGGGCACAATCCGCTTTGCGGAGGCCGCCGCGATGATGGTCTTTCCTGTCCCGCACGCGGCGTGCACCTGCCCGCGCAGACCATTCCAGGGAATGCCGCCCGGCGGGATATCGAGGCCGCGCACGATGGCGGCTACGGCCTCAATCTGGTGTTCACGCAGTTTCACGGCCATTCCCGTGTTCTCCTTTTCGCGGAATGCGACGCGTATTAGGAATGAGAGTCCGGCGCGGTGACTGGCGGGCCGGGGTGGTGGTGTCTGGTCCCAAACTCTACACACCCGGCACCCGTGATGCATTACCCACGCGACAGGTTCGCTCTGTAGGCTGATGCTTGGCTGAATCCCGCCCCGCACGCACGGTTCATAGGGTATGCTGGCGGGGTATTGGTGAACGTGAGCGGCCGGGTTCGAGGGTGGGGGAGTGGTCAGGGTGGAGCGCAGCGGAGCCCGTCACTGCGGCGCGGGCCGGCACCCGATCGGGCCGACGGTCCGTCACTCTCGTTGCGGGGTGGTGGTCAGGAACCCCAAGCCCTACACAGGCCCGCGCGTGATGCACCTCCCCTCATAGCCAGTCCGGGTGATCGCGCTTGCGCGGTCGCCTCCAATTCGCGCTTGCGCGAATTGGATTCCGTTAGTAATTCCGCTTGCGGAATTCCATTCCCGCGCTTGCGCGGGAATCCGAATTGCGCTTGCGCAATTCGCGCTCTATGCCCCGGCTTGCCGGGGCATAGCCCGCTCCGCGGG
>NZ_LC735414.1:0-102041 GCF_034961445.1 Streptomyces yaizuensis | reverse complement strand
GATGTTCTTTTTCTCCTATTTCCGTTCGCTTCGCGTCCCACTGGCGGTGGGGATGGCTACTTCGGATGCGGGCAATTCTGCCAGGCCCCTTTCGGGGCATATGGGAGCGGGGCCGCCGGATGCGTCCAGCCCACCCGTACGGCGCCCTGCTGGGATGCCCGGCCGACTTACCTTCGGCCGGGCCCGCACTGTTGTCAGGTCAGATGAACGGCGGCCCGTCGACGGGCTGGTCGAGCGCCTGCCGCACGTTCCTCAGCGCCGACCCGAGCAGCACGGCGTGCAGGCCCGTGGGCGCCGCCGAGTCCCCGGCCAGCTTCTCCGCCCTCTCGGCGTGGACGAGGTCGTCCAGGGCGTAGCCGAGGTTCCTGCCGAAGGGATGGCGGGGGTCCCTCAGCCGGTTGACGGCGACCCGTGCGAGGACCCGCAGGGCCCCAGTGTCGGTCAGCCGGCCACCGCAGGACTTGTGCCGCCGATTGCGCCGCATATGGGAGTTGAACATGTTGCCCTCCCAGCCGCAGCGCCGGCACAAAACCTTCCAGTGGGTGTCGCTGCCCGGGTAGCCGCTCAAGGGCTCCCACTCCTGCTGGTGCAGGATCACGAAGTACTTCGCCGCGTTGTCCTGGTTCGTCTTCCCGTCCCGCAGGACGTTAAGGTCGACGTGGGATTCGCCCGGCTTGTCCAGGGCCGGCCACAGGGACAGATCCGCCCGCAGCTCCTCCTGGATGTCGCTGACGCTCATGCGGTCGATGGGCCGGGTCACTTCGGCTCCTTACCGAGCGCCGCGCGCAGGACCGGGGTCTCGGCGCGGGCCAGGCGCCCGATCATCTGGAGGGTCAGCTTCGAGGAGGCGCCTGCGGTCGACGGGTCGGCGTGGGTGTGAGCGACGGCGTTCATCAGGACGGTCAACTCCGCGAGGAGAGCGCCCGTGACGAGGGTGCCCGTGCGGCTGATGATCCGCAGCACGTCCTGATCCTGCTCGGGGAGTTCCCACAGGTCGTCCGGGGTGCTGCGAATGTCGCCGGCGAGCGTGTTGAGGAAGCCGAGGACGGTTTCCTTGCGGCCGGCGCCCTCGCCTGCGACAGGCGGCCGTTCAGGGACGGCGTGCAGGCGAGGCTTCTCGCGCGCGGGATCGATGTCCCCGGCCTGTTCCGGCTCGCCGGGGACGGGTTCCTCGGGGGCTGTCATCGCCGCGCCCTGGCCCAGGGTCGGCAGGATGACGTTGTCGATGAGCCACTTCTTCTGACCCCAGTCGGTGCCCTTGGGGACGGTGACGCCTTCGTGGTCCCACGCCTCGTACCAGCCGTGGGCCTCGTTGGACGGGTAGATCTTCTTCTCCGGGGTGGAGGCGGCCGCGGTGGTCCAGATCGCCTCGGCCGCGTCCTGGACCTCCGGGGAGAACGACCGGGAGGTCTGGATGCCGCCGTAGCGGAGGGTGCGGGTGCCGTACGGGGCGGCGAACCGCCGGACCTCTTCTTCGGTGGGGCCGTCGGTCCAGGTGACCGTCAGATTTCCGTAGTCACTGCCGCGGTTGCAGCTGGTCACGGAGAATGTCACTCCGTGGTACCGGGGTCTGAGTGCTGCGCGCATGCGTGCCGCGCGGGCCTTGGGGCGGTCGTTGTCCATCATGGTTCCGTTCCTTGTCTCGTGGATGGGGGTCCGTACCGCCCCGGCGCGCGGGCGGTACGGACCAGCGAGGTCTTGTGGTCAGCGGGCGCAGGCCGTGCACACGCGCTGGTGCGGGATCCCGAAGCGGACGATGTCCAGCTCGACGGGGGCCTCGGTGTCGCAGATCAGGCACGGCAGCCGGTAGGTGCGCGGCATCTGGACCGGGACGAGCGGGGTCCCCGCGAGCAGCAGCGCCGGGGTGCTGCCAGGGGCGGTGAACTCGATCCGCCGGAACTCGGTGATCTCCTCGCCGGTGACCGGGTGCCGGTGCGCCCGGGTCGACGCGATCTTGTACCGGGCGCCTTCGGCGAAGGGAAGCTCGAAGGTGTCGCCGTCCTGGAACGCCGAGGCCGGCATGAGGGCCGGCAGGCTGTCGGCGAGCAGAGCTGAGGTGGTGTGCACGAGGGTGCTCTCTTTCGTTCAGGGGGTGGGTTGGTCAGACGCCGCACAGGCGGCCAGTGGCGGGGTGGCAGCTGTGGCTCCGGCAGTCGCCGCAGAGGCGGGCTCCGGGCCTGCGGTGCCCGCAGATGTGGTCCACGGGCACCATGCGGCCGGTGTCCTCGTCCAGGACGGCGTCCCGGACGTAGCCGTGGTCGCAGGTGTCGCAGCAGCAGGGGCAGCCGGTCACCGCACGAAGGAGTTCGCGACGGTGTCGTGGAGGCCGTACACCGTCGCCACGCCCCGGAGCGGGTTGGCGAGCGGGCTGTGGGCGACGCCGAGGAAGGCGCCGATCCACCTCGGTTCCCGGGGGAGCGCCAGGTCGAAGCCGGTGGGCTTCCCGCCGCAGCGGACGCTCTTGACGGCTCCGGTGTCGGGGTCGATGCGCAGCTCCAGGAGGTAGCCGCCGAGGGTGAGCCAGTCGAGGAGGTAGGTCACCTGGCTGCCGAGGAGCTGGGGGAAACCCTCTTCCAGGAGGACCCCGACCCTTTCCCGGGTGAGGAGTCGGGTGCTGGCCTGGTTGTTGAGGAAGGTGGTCGCGGTGTCCGCGGTGGGCAGCCCGGAGGGGGTCAGGTCGCCGTTGGTGTCCGGGAGGTCGGCGGCGATGTCCAGGGCCTTGAGGCCGTACTCGCGGGCGATCAGCCGTCCGCGCTCGGCCGCTTCGGGCGACATGGAACCGCCGGTGTAGGGGTGGTGGTCGCGCTGGAAGTCGGCGGTCATCCGGGCTGCCGCGCGGGTGAGCGACTGAAGCGACCCGGGGGTCCATGTGTAGATCCGGGTCCGGAGGGCGTTCATGAACTCGTCGGTCATCAGGGGGCCTTTCGGTCGTGGTGGCCCGGTCGGGCCTCCTGCCCCCTGTAGGCCCGACCCAGGTGGCGGGGCGGGCCGTGCTTGGTGGGGTGCTACGCGGTGGGCTTCTTGGTGTTCTCGCGGATCAGGGCGAACATGTCCGCGCAGACCTCCAGCTCGCGGATCACGCGGCGCTGCATCTCGCGGCGGCGGCGCTCGCTCTCGTTGAAGAGGGCGCTCGTGGAGGGCGGGGCCTCGCCGGCGAGCAGGTCGGTGCTGAAGGCGATCTTCCGGGCGTTGACGGCCCGCTCGTAGATGTCGTCCGCGCCGGGGTCCCTCTTGCTGAGGAGGGTGATGGTGTCCTGGACGGTCTGCCAGGCGCCCGCGCAGGCGACGGCGTCGATGTGGTCCTGGTAGAGCGCGTGGGTCATCAGGCCGGTCTCGTTGAGTGCGTGGGTCATGGCCTTCACGGTTCCGTCGCGCCAGGCGGCGGATTTGGCGATGTAGAGGTCGACAGCCAGTTCGGCGTTCTTAATGTGGTTGGTGGTCATGTGTTGTGTCCTTAGGAGTTGTTGGCGTTTCGTTCTGAATTCAGTCTAGCTTTCAAAGTCCTTAAAATCTATTTTGAACTTTCATTTTGACCGTGGAGCGGATCACACGCCGCCCCACGGCCGGTGCACAGCCGGCGGGAGGGCTACGCTGAACGGGCGGCCCTGATCCCGGCGAACAGTTCCTCGACGCCTTCCAGCTCGCGGATCACGCGGCATCGGATGTCCCGGGCGCGGCGCTCCTTCTCGTTGTGCAGGACGCTCACACACAGGGCGCCCTGGCCGCCCGTGACCAAGTCGCTGATGAAGGCGGCCTTCCGGGCCCTGATGGCGCGCTCGTAGATGTCGTCCGCGCCGGGAAAGTCCTGACCGAGGAGGGTGATGGCCCGCTGGACCTGCTCCCAGGCACTCGCGTAGGCGCGCGAGTCGAGGTGGTCCTCGTAGCGCGCGGTGTCGATCTCGCCGGTCTCGGAGAGTTCAGCGGCCATCGCCCGCTCGTTGTCCAGGCGCCACCGGCGGGCCTGGGTGATGTAGATGTCGACGGCGCGCTCGGCGGTCTTGATGTCGATGGCCATGCGTTCCCCCTGTGGCGGCTGTTGGTGTTTCGTTCTGGGTTCAGTCTAGCTTTTAAATACCTTGAAAACTTACTCAAACGTTCATTTTGGCCGTGGGGCGGATCACTCGAAACCCTCCCGTCGGCGGGCGAGGCCGACACCGATCAGGGGCGCTTCGTACGCGGCGGGGTCGAGGGGGATGTGGTACACCATCACCCGCGACGCCGGCCACCGGCCAACCCTCACCACGTCGCCCGCGAGCGCCGCGAGCACGCGCGCCGCGCCGATGACCGCCTCCTGGTCGGAGCCGCCCCGGCTGCCAATGGGGTGCACCCTGGTGCGGTAGGCGACCTGTTCCCAGGTCAGGTCGGGATCGTCCTGTGCGTACACGACCACCTCTCGCTCCCCGGCGGACCGGTCGATGATCAGGTCCGCCTGGGACCAGGGGCCGCGACTGACGAGCGCCAGCAGTCCCATCAGGTCGTCGTATGCCTGCCGGGGGTGGGTGTGCCTGCGCCTTCGGCGGTTGACCATGACGTCGCCTTTCCAAGGGGATTGTCCGTCTTTGCTCTTTCACTCTACCTTTCGAACCCCTTGAAATCTAGTTTGAACGTTCATTATTCGGGGGGTTGGATGCGCCGGATGGGCGGCCTGCCGGAAGACAGTTTGTCTTCCGGCAGGCCGCCTCGGGGCCGACACTCAGTCCTCGGGGAAAGGGGTCTCCAGGTCGACGGTGCGGCCCGTGGCGGCGAGGAGTCCCCGCACGAACGCGTCGACTTCGCTGCTGGCCAGGACGTGTTCCTTGCCGCGCACGATGACCGTGAACTGACGCCCGCCCTCGGCGGGCGCCGACCGGACGAACGTCAGCAGCCCGGCGTTCTCCAGCGCGTGCAGCGCGTTCATCCGCCGGCGGTTGGCGGCCGGGCCCCGTTCCTTACCTGTCACGGCGAAACCTCCTGTTCATGGCCGCCCAGTCTAGGCAGGCAGGGCCGCCCGGGGCCGGGCGAGCCCACCGGACGGAGGCCGCCTACCGGGCCGGGACCGCTTCTGCGGCGCGGCGCTTCTCGTTGCCGCGCGTGATCCACTCCCGCATCGAGGCCACGGAGGACCGCATGTGCTCGTTGGCACCGCTGGGGTCGCCTTCCAGCAGGGAGGCGTGGAAATCGCTGACGGAGGCGTAGGCCGGGGCCCCCGGGTTGGATGCGCTTTCCTCCTGGTGCCAGCTCTCGCGCGGGAGATCCCAGGGCGCTGCTCCCTCCACGTGTTCGGGTTCACCGTTCCACCCGGTTCCCTCCGGCTCCGGGGCGGAAGCCGGGGCCGGTCCGGCGGGCTGTGTCCCGCCCGCTGAGACGACGGCAGGCCCCTCGGCCTCCAGGACTCCAGCCGCCGTCTGACCGTCCGGCACGGCGGCGTTCAGGCGGCTCTCGCATACCCCCCACATGGACCGGGCCCCGTCCAGGCGGTCCGTGAACAGTGTCCGCAGCCGGTCGGTGGTCCAGCCGGAGTCCAGCAGCGACCACACCTTTGGCGCGAACCAGAACGGCAGCTCCAGCTCTCCCAGCAGCCTCAGGCCCTGTTCCACGGTGCCCTGGTCCCCTTCTCTCGCGACGGCGAGGCAGGTCCGGTTGGACACCCACAGCGGTCCGGCCCCCGCCGGGCGCTGCTTCTCGGGCAGACGCGCCAGGCGCTCCAGCGCCGGCAGCGTTCCCACCACGGAGAGCGGAGTTTTCCTGACCGGTTCGCGAACCGGTTCAACAGGAGCCACCCGCCGCCGCATCGTCTTCGCCGCTGCGACCGGCGGCCCCCCCGGCGCCGAGGCTTCGCCCCGGCGCGGGGAACAGGAACCGGTTACGCGTCGATCCTCGACGTCCCAATTTGCCCCGGGTTCCCGGGCATCGCCGCAGGCCGGGGCACCTGTCGGTTCTCGACGCCCGGACGCGCGGACGTCGATCCTCAACGTCCCGTTCTGACCAGGGACGTACGGGTCGAACCTGCTCACCGGGACGTTGGGAATCGACGTCCCGAACTGGCCGGGGATGTCCGTATCGCCGCTGTAGTCCGAAAATCCGGCACGGGTTCGGCGTGCCATCGCCATCAGTTCACCGGCCGCAGGTAGCGTGCCTGCCATGTCGGTCACCGCGTAGAGGTGCTGCCAGCCTCCATCGACGGGAGCCGACCGGTGAACGAGGTGGCCGCTGCGGACCAGGGCATGGCGCAGTCTCCTGAACCCGTAGTCGGTCAGACCGAGTTCGTCCCGGATCGCCGCCGAGCTGGTCACGGATGTCGGCAGCCTGAGCAGGTCGGCGAACGACGCTCGCAGATCGGCCGGAAGTGCCCGCGTGCTGATGGCGGCGCTGTCGGGGTTCGCGGTCCGGGTGATCACCAGGAGTACGGTGCAGGGCTTGTTCCTGCCCTCGGCGCCCTGCTCTCCGGCCCTGCGGGCGGGGGCGGTGCCTGCGGCTCCTGATGTGTCGTGCTTGTGCACCTTCGCTTCTTTCTCCCGGCGCGGGAGCGGAGCAAGGGGAAAGTCGACAAAGGGACTTACGAGGCAAAGCGGGCAACGCCGGTAGCGCTGCCGGGCCGATCCGCTACGCTATAGCACAGCGAGTGCCGTCACAGCCCCCTGCCCGCCAAGGCGAGGGACCGGACGGAATCGGCATACCTCATAATTTCAGATTGTCGTCAACCCTCCTCCGGCCGCTCTGCCGGATGGTGGCGCGGGCCGGGTTGCCAGCCGGACCCCGCGAATGTTTTCTGATTCGAATGCCTGTACGTGAAACAACGAACAACCGGCGCCAACCGGAATGTTCATCACATGGCGACCACGGAGACGCGAAGAACTGTCGATGTGGTTCACCTACCGCGAAGCCTCCGAGGCACTGCCAATGCCTATGCCGGGGGCTTTTCGCCATTTTCCCCAGGCGTAATCCACAGCTGTGCATGGATTACGCGAGTCATGATCCTAGCGCGACTTAACACCCCACGGGGACAGCTTTCAACTGACTGACGTATGGGCGTGCCGGTATGATCAAACGTCACCCGGGGCCAGGCCCACCCGCACCAACGGCAGACGGCCGGCCCCGGGGAACGCCTACTTCACGGGCCGGACGTACAGCCGGCCCGTTTCTTCGCGGGTCGGAGGCGTCGCCTCGCGTTCCGCGTAGTCCGCCCGGACCCGTTTCTCATCGAGCCGCGACGACGCGCCTGTGAAGTAGAACCGCCATTTGCCGTACGGGCCTGGCTTTCGCCCGCCACCCGTGGCGACTTCCCGCCAGAAGTTCTTGAGCTTCTTGTGGCGGGATTCTTCATCCCGATGGGCGCAGTACATTCCCAGGGCGGTTTCGACCTGCGGATCGGTCATCGCTATGTGGCTCTGCGCGCCGCGCACCCCGGTGCGGGCGTCACGGCCCCAGCAGCGCCGCAGCCACGGGCAGCCGTCGCACACGTAGCTCAGGCCGGGCCCGTGCTCGTCCCTCGGCGCGAAGTCCGGATCCCGGGCGAGCCGCTGGATCTCCCACACCCGCTCCCAGACCTCCGCGCGGAACGCGGGCCCGAACTCCTCGACCACCACGGCGTGACAGCCGGTCGACCGGTCCAGGTACAGCCACACCACCCAGCGGGCGTCCTTCGCCAGCGCGTACCCGCCGACCTGCTTGCGGTGCTCGGGGCTCTCGCCCCGTGTCAGGACCCGGTCCAGTTTGTGTTCGCCGACGGTCTTCAGGTCGATGACCGCACGCGCGGGCTCCCACCACAGGTCCGTTGTCCCTGGGACGCCGCGCGCGCTCCCGTCCTGGAGAACGACCGGGGCCTCGGCGGCCGCGGGGCCCGGCAGGACGTGCGCGAGTGCCGGCAGCAGGATCCGGTGGACCGCGGTGCCCAGGTTCGCCGTGCGGTGCTCCCCGGCGACCAGGTCCGGATCGGTGGGTTCGGTGGCGGCGAGCCGGTAGGCGGCCTGCCTGCGGCACCCGCCGAGTCCGGACATCGTCAGCGCGAACAGGCTGTCGCCGCGAGCGGTCTGGTGCTCGGCGGTGACGTGCGCGAAGGCTTCGCCGACGGCCCGGTCCACGGCGGCCGCCACGTCGTCCGCGCTGCCGAACACGGTCTCCGGCTGTCCGGGCTGCTCCTCGGTCATGATCGGGTTCCGTTCAGGACGCAGGTCTCCCTGTGCCCGGTGCCGGCCATCACGTCCGCGAGGGGGCAGCCGCACGGCAGGTCACCGGCCACAGTGGCAGGGGTACCCTCGGGGCCGGCGGCCTTACCCTGTGCCGCCGCGCGCACCATGTCCGCGACGGCGGCCTCCTCCGGGCCCCACAAGGTACCGTCGGCGCCCTGCGGGACGCCGTGGTCCTGGCGGGCGGTGACGGTGCCCTGGACGACCACGGGCTCCAGCCGCTTGAGCGCCAGGTCCCCGGGATGCTGACGGGGCTCCCCGGGCAGGCCCTTGACCGCCTCCTCGGTGATCATCCGGGTCAGGACCTGCCGCAGGGACTCGCCCTCACCGGCCCAGGCATCGAGCAGGACGAGGTTGCGGTCCCAGATCCCGCGCAGCCCTTCGACGCCCTGGCCCTTCTGGACGGCGAGCCCGGCTTCCTCCAGGACCCGCAGCACCTCGGGGCCGATCTCCTCTCCGGTGTGCCAGCCGGCCGTCTCCTCCCCGGCCGGGTCGGTGGAGAGGTCTTCGGTGTCCATGCCGAGGATGATGTGGGGGGTCCACCGGTTCGCCGTCGTGGTGGTCCAGCGGGCGACGAGCATCGCCTTCGGCTGCTTCTTCCACTCCTCGTTGCGGTCGACCAGGCCCAGACGCTGCGCGTCCAGGATGCTGTAGGTGACCTCGTACTTCCGGTCCTCGCCCGGCCGGCGGATCCAGCCGGTGCACTCGGTGTCGGTGACGTCGAAGTCGTAGGTGATGCCGTGGCGCAGCCACAGCGCCCGGATCAGGACGGCTTTCTTCCCGACGACGCCCTTGACGGTGTACAGCTCGTGGAGGGCGACCCACATGGGGATGTCGAGGGCGCGGGCGGCGAAGGAGACGGCGATGATCGCGTCCGGGTTGTTGAAGTAGACCGGGGGGACCATGCCGCCCCGGGAGCGGGCGAGGATCGAGGCGAGCTGGACCAGTTCGGTGAGGGTGGTGGGTCCGTCGTAGCCGGAGATCACGCGCCGGGTCAGGGCCTGCGCGGTGTCGCCGCCGGGGGCCGCGAAGCCTGGTGGTGTGGACATGGCTGTACGCTCCTGTGATGCCGTGAACCCGCTCTTCTGGGGGTTCGGGTGTGGTTGGGGTCCTGTGGCGCCGGTTACCAGGCCGTGAGTGCGCCGCAGGGCCCTCCGCAGGACCGGTGGGGTCCTGTGTCGGGTGGTCTAGTCGATGAGTCCTTCCTGCCTGCCGAACGCCTCCAGCCGGTGCCGGTCCCAGCCGTGGACGACGCCGTAGGCCAGCTGGTAGGTGGGTACCTCGACGCCGTCGACCAGTTCGGTCGGGGCGGAGCCGATCACCACGTCCGGCGGGAGGAACGTTCCGCGTCGGCGCCGGTCCCGCAGGGCGGTGTCCGTCATGCCGAACAGGTCCATGACCTGCCGGGTGCCCAGGTACCGCTTGGGGACGGAGGTCCAGCGGGCCATGAAAGCGGCCTCCTGCGCCTCGGTGAGACGGTCTTCGTTGCGGGGGCGCCCGAGTTCGCTGGGTACGGGTGTGCCGCTTTCGGTCAGGAGGCCGCGTGCGGTGAAGAACCCGGTCACACGGTCGGGGTCCCAGCCCAGGGAGATCTTCCCGGCCGTGTCCTCGTCGCCCACGATGACGTCCGGGCTCAGCATCCGGCCGGACGCCTCCCTGAGCCGGATCCAGAGCGTCTGCTTCGGGTCCTTGCCGAGGAGTTGGTTCATCTGGCCTCGGTCCCAGTAGTACTGGGTCCTGTGCCGTCGCGGTGCCATGGGCGGGTGGTCCTCTCGTCGTCCGGTCGTTGCAGTTCACCCTAGTCACCACTCCCACTCAAAGCTAGCTTGAACGTTCATTTATGGTGTTGGTCACCCGACGCCGTACTCGACGGTCAGGCAGGCCCCGCAGTACTCCTCGCCGAGCTGCACCAGCCCTTCGCAGCCCGCACCGTACAGGCCGCCGCAGTCGCGGGGGGCCGGGATGGCGCACGCCTCGAAGTCCGGCGAGGCGGCGTCCTGCTGGAGCTGTTCGTCGTCGGCCCAGTGCGCGAACTCCATCCACCCGGGATGGAGTTCCCCGCCGCCGGCGGTGAAGCTCAGGCGGATGGGCTGCGGCAGTTCGACCAGTCCGTAGCCGCAGGTCGCGCACTCGGCGTCGGGGTCGTGGGCGCTGACCGTCTGCCGGAGGATCGCCCAGGTCTGCTCGCCGATCTCCCGTGGGGTGATCGGGTTTCCGTGGTTCACCGTGCTCATGCCGTCCAAGCTCCTTCCGGTGGGAAGACAATTTGTCTTCCCACGCCCTCGGGGCCCGCACCCGGTGGGGTGCGGGCCGGGGCGGGGGTCAGAGTTCCTGGCGGCCCACGCAGGGGCAGAAGGTGAGGTTCAGGAAGGCGTCCTGCTGTGCGGACTCGTGGAGCAGGAGAGCGGTGATTCCGGCCAGGCCGGCCGCCACGCCCCATTCCGCCTCGGGGTCCTTATTGCCGCAGTCCGGATCGCGGTGGAAGAGGACGGCTTCCTGGTCCATCCCGATCTCGTTCTGGTAGGTGAACTTGCGGTAGTAGACGGTGGCGATACTCATGGGCGTGTTCCGTTTCGAGGCGTTTTGCATTTGATCTTGTACTTTAAGCCTAGCTTTTGAAGTACCTGAAAACTAGTTTGAACGTCCATTTTTGACGTGGGGCGGATCACACGGCCCCCGGCGTTCCGGACCGCTGACCAGGGCAAACCCGACAGGAGGGCGCCGCGCGAACCGCACGGTGGTGTGGCCGGGATGAGTTCACCTGTACGGGTGAGTGCGGGCCGTACGGCTGCGGCAGGTGAAGCCCGCCGGGAGGATCGGCGGCGCAGCACGCATCCCCACCGTGGAAAGGACTCACGCGCATGCGGAAAACCGCCGCCCTCCTCACCCTTCCCCTGGCCTTCGTCACGTGCCTCGGTCTCGCATCGGCCACCAGCGCCGCACCCGGGAACACGCCCGCCCGCGCCTGCGTGCAGGTCGTTGACCTTCGCACGGCGCCCGGCGTGAACATGGACGTGATCAATCAGATGGCGAGGGCTCTCGGCCTGGCCGAGGCGCCCACGGTCGTGGGCGGAGCGTGCAACCACGGCATCCGGACCGATGCCAACTCCCCCGCGACCTCGTATCCCGGACGGGGCCCCGTCGTCCTGCGCACCAGTGAGTACGCCCCGCGCCAGCAGTACTGCACCGACTCCGTCAGCATGGAAGGCAGTGCCCAGATCCCCGGAACGGACATGCGCCCCGTCCCCGGCCTGATCGTGTTCGGTTCCGGCTGCACGGACGAGTTCAACCCGCTGCTCGTCTGACCCCGCACCCCCTGGACATCCAGGGAGTGCTACCGCCGGACGGTCTGCTTCACGCGCCCGCACCGCTGGTGTCATCGCCCTGATCTCCTGACGGTGACGCCCAGTTCGCGGAGCAGGACGTCGAACGAGCCGGTGTCCGGGATCCACTCCCAGTCGATGTCCTGCTCCCCGATGCCCCGGGTCCAGCAGAGCATGAACGCCCTGCTGCTGGTTCGCGGGTCGGAGCACAGGTTCCTGGCCGCTTCCTCGGTCGTGATCCACAGGACCCGTGTGCGCGGGGGCCGGGTGTTCCGGCTCGCGATGAACACGGCCACCTCGTCCGGTGTCAGGGTCCCCGGCGGCACTGCTGCCGGGGACCCTGCCGGGAACTCTAGCTGGAGCTGCACGGCGTCGTCTTCCTGTCAGCCGCTCAGATCCCGCGCCGCCGGCGGTGCTCGGCGAGCACCTGGCGCAGAACGTGGTCGTACTCCAGCGCCACCCCGTACGGCGACGCCGCCGGCCGCGTGGCGCGCTCGTGGTCCCAGATGTCCAGGAACACGGCCGAGATGAGGTCCGCCGTCGGCTCGCCGAGTTCGGCGTACCAGGCGGATTCCATGAGGCAGGCGCCGGCCAGGCCCATGCCCTGCTGGAGGCGGGCGGCGTCGGACACTGCCGGAGCGGCGTCGACTGCCGCGACCTGGACGACCATGGGGCCGCTCGGGACGAACACGGCCGCCCAGGTGGTCACGTGGGAGAACTGCTCCCACTGGTAGACGCGCAGGACCCGGCCGGTCGTCGTGTTGCCCTGGTGGGGGAAGGTGATGAGCTGGCCTGTCGTGACCTGATACATAAAGACCTCCTGAATGCTAATTTGAACGTTCATTTTGCGTGGATGTCCGACGCCTGCGGTCCGGCACATATCCGGCTCGGACCCGGCGGGTCGCCTCGCCGATCGCCTCGCGGGCGCGATGCACGCCCTCGACCGGTTCACCGTTGAGCGTCCAGCCCGCCCGGCGGGTCCTGACCAGCCGGAACGGTTTCCCGTCCGGGCCGACGGTCACGTAGCGGCCGGGGGCCTGGTTCCACCAGAAGCACCGCCAGGCGCTCCAGCCGGACAGCCATGGCCTCTGCACTCGCCGGAGGGTGATCTGCTCGCTCACCGGGCGCCCTTGTCCCGGCTCCGGTCGTTCATCCACTCGCGGATCGCGATGAGATCCGTGAGCAGGCTCTCGAAATCCGTCTCGTCCAGCTCGCAGATCAGTTCGCGGCCGTCGTGGACGAGGCGGAGCTGCGCGACCTTGGCGAAGGGGTCGTCGCCGATGCCGGGCCGGCGGAGGAACCGGGGGTTGCGGCGGCCGAGTTCGGTGAGGGTGCTGCCGTCGCGGTGGTACAGCCAGCCGCCCGAGAGGACGACGCCCCCGAGTTGGTGGAGCTGGATGTACCAGCGTTTCTTGCGTGGGTTGATCACGCCGTGTCCTGGGGTGGGCACTGTGCCTCCTGGGGTGGTTGGTGGTGCTGGGTAACGAGATCAGTCTAACTTTCAGAGTCATTGAAAACTAGTTTGAACGTTCTTTTTGTCGTGGTGTGGATCACCTGCACCTCAGTCTGCGGGGAACAACTCCCCCTGGACCTGCTCCGCCCGGCGGGCCTGGGTCTCGCGCCGCGCCTTCTCCACCCGCCCCTGCTGCCGCAGATGGGCCATCCACCGCCGTCGCAGCCGCGTCCGGACCAAGGAGACGTCGTCGCCTTCCCGTGTCAGCTCGAAGATCCACCCATGCAGCATTTCCCGCCACCGCTCCGTCGGCGCTCCCAGCAGGCGGTAGCCCAGGCTCTCCAGTCGCCAGGGGAGCAGGAACTGGGCGAGGTGCCCGAGGCACAGCACCTCGTCCACCCTTTCGTGGCCGTCCAGCCCGACGCGGACCTTGCGTTCCCTGTGCCGCCCCCATGCTGGCCCCGGCTCGCACATGGCGCAGTCGGAGTCCGGGCGGGTGGCGCCCAGCAGCCGCATGGTGCCCGCGGTGAGCGCGCCGTGCAGCCCGTAGCCGCGCTCCAGGTGGTTGTGCTTCTCCCACTCCCGGTTGTGGTGCAGATACCCGCTCGGCGGCCGCGCGGTGCCCATCAGCTCGGCGCCCGCCGGGTAGGGGCCGCCGCCCTTCGGGCGGTCCGGGTTCCATCGCCGCCAGCGGTGCCCGAAGGCGTGCAGCTCCCAGTAGCCGGGCTCCAGCTCGCGGACCTGGATCTCCGTCGCGAACGGGACGGGGACCTCGGTGTACGGGTGGCGCTCCCACGCCTGCCGGGCGAGCGTGCGGCGCGCGGCCTCCTTCGCCACCAGGGCAAGGGCCTTGTCCCTGCTGGGCAGGGACTCGCCGTCGTTGACGTGGTCGCCGTTGTTGGCGGCGTGCCGGATGTAGAAGTGCGATCTCGGAAGCCGGTAGGCGGACCATGCCTCGCACAGCCCGGGGGCGCCGTCGATGGTGCAGCTCCACGACAGGCCCTGGACGTCGTAGAGGAAGCCGCCGAGGTTCACGACCTCACCTCGGGCCGTCCACGCCCGGCGCTTCTCCTCCTCGGTCCAGGCCGCGCGGGTGCCGTCCCGGTTGAATCCCGCCGGGCCGAGGGCGTTGTACACCTCGGGACCCACTTCGGCTTCCGTCAAGATCCGCTTCTCCGATGCCATGGACTACCTCCTTGAGGGCAGGGAAAGTTACTCCTTCCATTCTACCTTTCATAGCTACAAAAACTATTTCAAACGTTCTTTTTTCATGGTGGTCCGGGAACGGGCACACCCACCCCCGGACCCTTCTTCACTCGCCGGTCGGCTCCGGCGCCAGCGGCAGGCCCATCAGCATCCGCAGCCGCGCCGACTCCTCCGCCCGGAACACGGCCGCGTCCCGCATGTCCAGCTCCCGCAGCGCCGCCATGTACTCGAAGAAGCCGTCGCACTGCTTCCCGCTACCTGCCCCGAGGAGATCCCGCAGCGCCGTCTCGGCGATCTCGTCGTAGTTGGCGGCGAGTCCGGACTGCATCCAGTGCGCGGCCATCTCCCGGGCTCCCTCGGTGGACACCGCGCCGGTCATCGACCCGCGCTTGAGCATGACGACCCCGGCCGCCGCCTTCGATGAAGCCGCCGGCATGCAGCCGAGCGTGGTCGCCGCCCCCAGCATCCCGCCCTCCACCAGGCGCCGGCCCTCGGCCGCCTTCGACATCGCGTTCCCGAGAAGCTGCTGGGCGGCACCTCCGTCCATGCCCAGGTCGAGCAGGGCGACCAGCATGTCCGCGTACGCCGCGCAGGCGTGCAGGTCGGTCGCGGTCTGCATCACGTCCGGCGCGGGCGCGTACCACTCCAGCGCTCCCCACGTCAGCAGGCACGTCGTGTGCGGGTCGTCGTCACCGTCCAGCCGGCGCATCGCCCTGATCCAGATGTCCGGGTTGCCCTCGGCGCTGTCGGTGTCCTCGTCCCAGGGCCGCGTGCGGGCGGAGACCACACGCGGCTTCCTCTTCTTGTCACGACCCATAGACAGAGCGTAGCGGCCCATGGTGTGCGGCACCCCCTTGCGCCAGGAGAAGGGGCAACCGCACCCACGGGCCGCCGGGACCTGGCCGGTCCGGTGGTCTGCCAACCCACGAATCCGGCCGGGTCCTTCTCACCGTGGTCAGGTACCTCCCCGCCCCGGGCCCGGGGCCCCGTTGGTGAGGAAGTGGGCGAGCGCGTCGGTCACCGCCAGGCCGGGCGGGTCCTTCTGGAGCCAGTCGTACTGCCCGGCCGGATTCAAGTCGACCAGCCAGTACTGGCCCTCACGGTCCACGACGAGGTCGAGCGCGGCGTAGTGCAGGGCGTAGTGGGCCATCAGCCGCAGGATGCCCGTATGGACGTCGCCGGGGACGGTGGTCCTCTCGTAGGTGAGGCTGGTGATGTCCGCGCGGAAGTCCTCCCGGGCCGCCGGGCTGTGGGCGTCGATCCGGGCCGCGAACAGCTCATCACCGACGACGACCGCTCGGATCTCGTGGTCCTTCTCGATCCGGTGCTGGAGCTGGTGGGCGCCCGCGCTGACCCTGCTGTCCAGAGCGGTGGCCTCAACCCGCTGGGTGAAGAAGATCCCATGCCGGGGGTCCGGCGCTCCGTCGGGGCCGGTGATCGTCGGGGTGGTGAGGGACTTGCAGACGACGCCTTCGGGCGCGGCGGCCGCGAACCGGAACGCGCCGCGCGGGCTGTTGCCGATCCAGGTGTCGGGGACGGCGAGCCCGCAGCCGGCGGCCCGCGCGAGGACGTCGGGCTTGAGCTGCGCTGCCCGGGTGCGGACGGGGTGGTTGACGTGCAGGCAGTCCAGTGCGGCGAGGGTGCCGGCCAGTCCGGTGACCGCCTCTGCTGTGACCCACCGGTGCTGTTCGGGGGTGAGGCGGGGGTCGGTGATCTGTGGGGTGCCGGGGTGCCACCACAGGATGGAGCGGATCGTGTCCAGATCTGCGGTCCGGCCCCGGGCGGTGAGGGTGCTGCTGATCCGGCCGTCCCGGTACACCGCGTCGAGGACGACCCGGCGGGGAAAGTCCGCGAGATCGAAACGGATCACCCGCGTTCCCAGGGCGTCCAGTGCGAGGACGAGCCGGTCCGCGGTGGTGTTGGTTTCGGTGGTGATCACGCAGACCGGGCCCTGCCGGCGGGCCTGCGCGGAGCTGGGTGTCAGCACAGGTAGTCCTCCCAGCTCCCGGAGGGCGGCTTGGGGTTGACGTAGTCCCTGTCGCTCCCGCTCGCGTCCCCGCCCCAGGAGGTGATGGTGACGGCGGTCTCCGGCTGCACCAGGGCGTAGGGGGTGGTGCCGTCCGGGAGGACGGTGAGCTGCCGTCCCTCGTCGTAGCGGCGGTCCGGCACGGCGCCGGCCGGGGCCGGGGCCGGGGCGCGGACGGTGAACAGGGACAGCGCCAGCGCCAGCACGGGTGTGCGTTCTGCGGTCCGCATCATCACAGCGCCCCCGCCCCGCCGGCGGGGAGGACGTCGCAGCCCTCGACCTCGCCGATGGCCATCCCGCTCGTGGTGATCGTGACAGGGCGGCTGGTGTCGTCCGAGAGGACGCAAGGGGTGCCGTCCGCGAGGACGGCGAGCTGCCGCCGCTCGTCGTAGTGACAGCCGGGCGCGTCGGCGTCGGGCGCCGGCGCCAGCGGTGACGGGGGGAGGCCGTGGAACAGGGACAGCGCCAGCGGCAGCGTCGGAGTGGTCATCGCAGGCTCCGGTGGGTCTTCGCGGTCGGATCGGGGGTGGCGGTGGTGCCATCGCCGGGATCGTCCGGTGCGGGGGTGGTGGCGGCCCGGTAGACGGCGTGGATGGCGAGGGCGAGGATCGCGGCGATAGCCGCGACGGGGACGGACGGCTCCAGGTCGTACAGGATGTGGATGGCGATCAGCGGAACCAGGCCCCGGCAGCGGACGTAGAGCAGGACCGCGACCAGGCCGATGACGATCTGGGCGAGGGCCGGGGTGCCGAGGTATCCGTGGCCGAGGACCCGTACGGCCACCACCAGCAGGGTCCACTCCCAGACGGGCCGGCGGGCCTGCCGCAGCAGTGTGATCACCGCCGCCGTCACCACCAGCTCCTCCACGACGCTGGTCCACACGATGCGCGCGGTGAGCAGCAGGGGGTGGGGGGTGTCGCCGAGGCCGAGGAGGACGAGTTGGCTGCCGGGGGTGGTGGGCCCGTAGCCGTCGAGCCCGGTCGCGAGCCGGCCGGTGGCGACGAACGCGGCCAGGGCGAGCGCGGCGGCGAGCCAGGCCGGGGCCCAGCGCGGGCTGTGGCCGAGGGGGGTCTCGAACGCGTCGGCGCTGATGCCTCGGGCGCGGATGATCTCCCAGGTCAGCCAGGCCATGAGGATCGCGGCCGGGAGGCGGGTGCTGACGCCTCCGTGGGCGGGGACGACGCTGTCGACGGTATGGGCGAGCACGAGGGTTAAGACCAGGGTGTGGAGCCGGGCCTGCCGGCGGGTGTCCCGGGCGAGCCGGGCTTCGACCCGCTGGCTGAGCCACCATCCACCGGCGACGCCCGCGAGCAGCGTGATCGCGTGGGAGAGGAATCCCGTCATGACCGGCGGCGGGGTCGCACCGAGGGTGGTGGAGAAGACGAGGGTCGACCGGTAGAGGGTGGGGCCGGCGGCGACCGCGATCAGGCCGAGGGCATCGCGGTAGGCGCGGCGTGGTTCGTGGCGGCCCGGGAGAGGGCGGCCGTTCATCGGTATCACAGAGGGCTTTCTGCGGTGGAAGGCCCCGGGGCGGGCCCCGGGCCGGTCGGTCGGGGCGGTCACGGGGTGTAGGAGGTGACGGCGCCCCGCAGCAGGCTGGCGCTGAGCAGCGGGGTCCTGGCCTCTGCTTCCAGGGTGGTGAGGATGGTGTCGCGCTGCGCGGCCGCGCGTCCGGTGGAGTACGCGGCCGCCGCGCCGGTCTCTTCCGCGCACAGGTATCGGCAGGAGCCGAGGCTGAGGGCGGTGAGGATGCCGGCGGGGAAGGCGCGCAGGCCGAGCGGAACGATGCGGATTTCGACCCAGGGGAGCGAGGAGAGGTGGGTGAACTGGGCCGCGATGGCGGCCCGGGTCGTGGCCGTGTGCCGCCACAGGACGGACTCGTCCAGGTAGAGCGTCATCGGCCGGTCGTCGTCCGGGCGCCGGCGGCGGGCCTCCACGGCCTCCGGCGGCGGGGCGTCCCGCACGACCTGGGCCTGCCACCACAGCCGGGAGTAGGCGGTGGTGTGGACGGGGTGCGGCAGGGTGGTCGCGCTGTAGACGGTCGTGCGCTCCGCTTCCGCCTCGCACCAGGCCAGGCGTTCGTACCAGCCCGGCCCGTCGTCCACCGCGGTTTCTCCGTACGACCTGTCGAGGAGGGACGTCAGCGCGGGCCAGTGCAGGTCCGCGCGTGGCAGTTCGTACAGGTCGAGGAGTCGGGTGAGGTCCCGGGGGGACGGCGGCTTGACGCCGCCCTCGATGCCGGCGAGGCCGGCGGCGGTCGTGCCGAGGGCCCTGGCGGCATCCGCCAGCCCTAGGTCTTGGGCGCGGCGGGCCGCGCGCAGGATCGTGCCGGTGACCACGGCGGCGGTCCCGGCGATCGGGACGTCGTCATCAGGGTCAGCCGGGTGCCGGCGGAAGACCTCCGGCCCCGTCGTGTCGGGTACTGCTGTCGCCATCAGGCCGCTCCCCGCTCACGCTCGTCGCGCAGGTCCACGCGGGTGCAGCCCTGAAGCACCACCGCGATCTGCACGGCCAGGAGCCACGGCATCCGAGCGTGCGTCAGCGGGACCGTCAGATCCTTGCCGGTGTCCACGGGCGGGCCGTCCCCGGCCGGCTCGTAGATACGGCCGGTGAAGCCGAAGATGATCGGGTACCGGACCCGGACGGCGGTGAACCCCCGCTGAAGCTCGGGGCACAGCTCGATCGCGGCCTGCGCGCACCGCCGCTCCGTGCACAGCGGCGGCCGCACGGTGACCTCGTCCTCCGGGACGCTGCCGGTGGAGCTTGTGCTGCCGGGGAGGAGGAACAGAGTCCCGCCCCGCTCCGGGACCACGCTGGCCGGGCCGCCGCAGACCTGGCACAGGTTCCCCGTCATCGCCGCACGCTGGCGGGCCGGATGGATGAGCAGAAACCGGGGTCCGCCCCGCTCCCGTTCCGGCAGGTTTCGCAGGCCCCGGTGGAGCAGCACGCCGGACGGGCTGCGGTCGGCCGGCGTCTCGTCCACGTAGGCGAGCCGCCCCCGGTGGACGCGGAGGGGAAGCGGCAGCAGGTTCTCCTGGCTGCCGGGAGTGATCCAGGGCACCACGCTGTGGCGGGCCCGGACGTTCGAAGACACAACAAACCTCTCTGGTTGGTGAATCTGGGTGTGGCGGGGTGGCCCGGGACGCGGAGCGGGGGACCGTGTGCCGCGTCCCGGGCCGGGCGCTCCCCGGGGGTGGGAGCGCCGCTCCTCCCGGCCGGCCCGGCAAGGGAAGAGGGCCAGTGGGCCGGAGAGGAGTCAGAAGAGGGCGTCCCCGCCGGGGCGTAAGGGCCGCCGGGGATGCCCCCGGTCTAGGAGACGACGCGCCAGAGCATGGTCACGGTCCAGAGCACGGCGCCGAGCGCGCCCGTGCCGACGAGGGAGAGCATCACGAGGCCGAACCCGAGGGTGCGGATCGCCGCGTCATGGCGTTGCTGCACGGCGCGGTGGAAGCTGCCGCCGTCCTGGATCGGGACATTCGGCGTCGGTGGGACGTCGGGCGGGGCGGCAGCGGGTAACCAGGACTCCGTCCGGGGGATGCTGCTGTTCACGGGGGTCCTCACGAGGGGATGGAAGGGGCGGGGCGGGGGGTCCAGGTGTCCGGGGTCGGGCCGGGCCGGTAGTGCGTCAGGACGTGCCGCAGCAGCACTTCGCCGACGCGCAGGAGATCGGTGCGCGGGAGGCGGACCCACCAAGGGCTCGGGGCGGCGGCATCCGGCCGCCAGCGGCCCATCGGCGGCCGCGGGACCGTCTCCCCGGCGACGCAGCGGCCGTAGAAGTGCGGCTTCCAGCGGGCGTGGGCCCCGGGAGGGACCAGCCAGTACAGCCACGCCCCGTCGGTCCAGACCGGGCCCGAGGCCCGCTGGGGATGCAGCCGCTCCAGGAGGTCCAGCGCGGTGTACGCGGCCGCGTCGGCGGACGTGATCACGACGTCGCCGTCGAGCAGGAGGCCGGGCACGGGTCCGGTGCAGACCTCGGCGCACAGGGCCGTCATAACGCGCCCTCCGGTTTCGGCAGGGTCAGTTCGCACCGGACACCCCGGCCGCCGGCCGTGAGCCGGACATCGGCCGCGACCGCCCGCACGATGTCCAGGCCCCGGCCGCTCTCCGCCAGCAGCCCGCCGGGCGGCTGCCTGCCGTCGAGGGTGACCGGCCCGTCGCCGATGACCTCGATCACCAGCCAGCTCCCGACCCGGACCCGGACGACGAAATCCGGGCCCTGGCCATGGGCCAGCGCGTTGGTGACCAGCTCGGTGATCGCGATGTCCGCCGCGCCGACCAGTTCCTCTTCCTCCAGGCCCCACCTCCGGAGCGAGGCGCGCACGATCCGTCGTATCTGCCCCGGACGGCGCGCGTCGTCCGCGCTGAGCGGACTGCCGGGCGGCGTCGTACGCGGGCAGGCGCATTCAAATCCGCGCTCCGGGCCCGGGAGCCGGGACGGGCAGGGCGAAACCGTGCTGAGCGACATGAGGGTGCCTCCATCACGACCGGGGAGGAAGAGGAACGCGGAGCCTGCCGGCAGACGCGTCCCCTGCGCATCAGGACCACCAGGGCCCGATGGCGTGTAATCAGGTAACTACGCAGCGAGCGGGATGGCTATCACATGTCTTTCACAATGGCCTTGCACAGAGCCGGACTTGATAGCCACAGGCGGGCACTCGTGCCTGACACTGGTGACATGCACGCTGCCAACACGAAGGGAGCCGTCGGCGAAAATGTCGGCACGCTCCGCAGAACACTCGGGTGGACTCAGTCCAAGCTCGCCCATCGGGCGAACGTGTCCCTGTCCCTGCTCACCAAGATCGAGATCGGCGATCGTGCCTGCACACCGGCGACGGCCGCCGCGCTCGCGTCCGCGCTCAGCGTCCCCCTGCCCGTGCTGTACGGCACGCCGCAGGTGAACACCGATTCGGCGGAGCAGATCACCGCGCTGCGCTCGGCGATCCGGCGGTACGACCAGCCGGAGGACATGCCGGCCGACGCGCACCAGCTCGACCGCGACATCAGGAATGCGTGCGACCTCCGCGCGCACACCAAGTACCAGGACCTGCTGGCCGTCCTGCCAGACCTGATCAGCCGTACGACCGCGCACGCCCACCACGCCCAGGACCCGGAGGCGTGGATGCGCCTCATCGAGGTCTACGGCTGCGCCTACACCCTGGCCGGACGCCTCGGCCACCCCGACCTCGCCGAAGTCGTCGTCGCCCGCCAGGAATGGGCGGCGTCCCGGACCTGGCTGCCCGTCGGAACCGCTGTCGCCGACTGGGGCAAGGCCGGCGCCTACCAGTCCGCGGGGGACTACGCGGGCGGCATGGCCGTCGTGGAACAGGCCATCAGCAAGATGACAACCGGCCCCCAGGCCGGCGGCGACAGCCCTGCGTCGCTCGTGGCCCTGGGCAGTCTCCACCTCCGGGGGGTGGTCATGGCGTCCCGGGCCCGGGACGCACGCGCCACTGAGGACCATGCCCGGTACGCCCGGCGCCTGGCCAACCGTCTCGGCACGGCGGACAAGCTGATCCACAACCTGACCTTCGGCACGGGGAACACGGCCCTTCATGAGCTGGCCGCCTGGGTCGAGCTGGACAAGCCCCGCAAGGCGGCCAAGATGGCCGCCGAGATCGGCGACGCGGAACTCCCCGGGCTGACACCGACCAGGGTCGGGCACTTCCACATCGACTCCGCGCGCGCCCACCTCGCGGCCGGCGACCGCGAAGCCGCGCTCCAGTCCCTGCAACGCGGAAGGGAGATCGCCCCCGAGATGCTGCGGGTCCACCCGATGTCACGGGAAACCGTACGGGTTCTCCTGTCCCTGCACTTCCGGTCCAACGCCTCACTGACATCCCTGGCGAAGTGGGCAGGGATCGGCCGGTAGAAAGAGAGACGGGCGGCCTTGCACGCTGCCGTGTGCCGGGCCGCCCGGACACCCCACAGTACCCGCCTAACGACACCAACAAGAGGGCTTCGAAGCCGAATTACGCGGACGACAGCCACGGACGCTGGCTGTGCTGCGGGCGGGAGAACGCCTGAAGACAAAATGTCTTCCCGCCCCCACATCCCTCGGCTCCGGCCTACCGACGGCTGGCCGCTCACGACCCCGCGCCCTGTTCGCCGACCACCACGCCCGGCGCGAACCGCGATCCCCACGCCCTGGAGTGTTCGACCGCAACTCGTATGGGCCACGCGGGTCTCGCTACCGGGGGTGTGTCGTTCTCTGGCCGGGTAGAAGTCCACCGTGGCGGTCACCCGGGCACAGGGCAGGATCATGCCGATCACCGGAGCCTCCTTCTTCTCGGCGGGGCAGGAGACCAGTCAAGCGATTTGCGTGAGGATTTGGATCTGCCTGGCGATCTGCCAGAATCTGCCAATAAGGCAGATTGACAAGGGAGTTGATCTATGCATCCCGGGCAGCCATTACGTATCGGCGCGGCGATCAGGGAGGCTCGGCAGGAGCTTGGCTGGACTCAGAAACAGCTGGCCCACAGGGTCAATGAGCTGCGCGGATACGAGAGCGGCGGGTGCAGCACCAACGACGTCTACCGCTGGGAAAGCGGAAGACGCACTCCAATGCATTGGCTCCCTTTTCTGATCAAGGTTCTCAATATCGACGTGGGTGCGCTGGCCGAGCCGTCCTCCCCCACACTGGCGGAAGTGGCCCAGCCTCAGGAACAGGAGTCGCCCGTGGACCGCAGGGAGTTCATAACGGCCAGTACCGGCGCCATCGCCGGAGTCCCCCTCGATACATCCCCCACGCGAGGCCGCAGGGTAGGCGGAGCCGATGTCGCCCGCCTCCGCCGTGGTCTGGTCGACCTCCGCCGCGTGGACGACTACACCGGAGGCGCAGCTACCTACCCGCTCGCTGTTGCCACGATCCAGCGCACGGAAACCCTTCTTCGGAGGGCTAGCTACGCTCCGGCGACAGAACAGCAGTTGCTGGCCGTCCTGGCGGAGACGCACCAGTTCACTGCCTGGACCGCATTTGACGCCGGCAAGATGGATGAGGCCAAGCAGTTCGCGAGGCGGGCGTCGGCAGCCGCTAACCAGGCTGGCAACACCGTCCTGGCGGCGTCCGCCCTGTCAGAGCTGTCGTACCTCACCGCGTCGGGAGACTCCCCACGAGAAGCAGTGCAGATGGCCCGTGCATCCCTCGCCCTGGCCCCCGTGGACGCGCTGCCCGCCGTGCGGGTGGTTCTCGCCGACCGGCTAGCCTGGGCCTGCGCACGCACCGGGGACGCTTCCGGCGTGGACCGGGCCGTCGGCCTTGTCGATGACCTGCACGACCGTCGGGACGCCCGGGAAGACGAAGAGCCCGACTGGGTCTACTGGATCAACCGCGACGAGTCACAGATCATGGCCGGACGCTGCTGGGCCGAGCTGCGCTACGCCCGACGTGCAGTACCTACGCTGGAGTCGACCACCGTGCCGTACGACGACGCACAGGCGCGCGAGGCTGCCCTCTACCAATGCTGGCTGGGCGGCGCCCACTTGGATGCTGGTGACGTCGACCAGGCGGTGGCCGCGGTGACCCAGGCAGTCACCCTGGCCAGAGGCACCGACTCACCACGCACTGATGTGTGGGTCTCCGGCATACTCCAGAGAATGCAGCCGCATAAGAACGCCCCTGGCGTGCGGCAGCTCCTGGAATACGCCGGAGATGCCTGACCCGCTCCCGGCCGTGCGCCCGTCCGACCCGGTGCGCCCAGCGGCCTGAAGACAATTTGTCTTCAGGCCGCTGGGGGAGGGTGACCACTCACCAGTGCCCAGTGTTCACCCACGGTGCTGTCGGCGGGCTCTCCCGGGGCCCGCTTCGTGGCGGGCACATCCAGGTTTTCGGCAGGCCGCGGTTGAGCCTCCGCGAGAACGGCGCGGCCATCCCGGGCCTCCCGCCACGGCACCGTCGGGAACACGTAGCTATGCCCGATGTCCAGCAGCGGATCGCCTGCGGCCTGAGTAACGGTGATCACCCCCGCCACCGTGCCCTTGAAGACGCGGCCGACCCGCACCTCGTACCGCTCGGACGGGATCCCCGCGATCGTGCGCGTGCCCAGCCGGCGCTGCACGGTGCCGTGCCAGACATCGTCGGCGGCGGCCGCGACCTGGCGGTCGTCGTCCGGATCGTGGAGTGTGACGGCGTCGAACACCGTCGCCTGGGGCTGGGTCAGCCGGTCATAGACGGTTACGGCCACAGTCCCTACGACGACGATGGCGGCGGCCGCGCCCGCGATGAGACGAACTCGCATGTCAGCTCAGCCCCACAATGCCTTGTAGTTGCGGCGGTCGCGGGCGGTCGGCCAGCCGTTGGCGGCACCGTCCCGCAGGCGTGGCGCCATCAGCGTCGGGCCGCCCCGGGCTGGGTCCTTGTGGCAGAAACCCAGAGCATGCCCCAGTTCGTGTGCGGCGATCTGCCGCCGGTCCGCCTTGTTGCCGTGCTTCTTCCCCCGGCCCACGTAAGCACTGTTGAGAGCGAGGGTGTCCGTTCCCGGGAGACCGATCCACGCGCCGCCGACGTTGCGCCACTCGCCGTCCGTGCGGTTCACGTCCGCCCACTCCAGATCAGCGATCCGGGCGGCGTCGTCTTCGGGGAACCTGATCTTCCTCAGACCTCGTCCGCTCCACGCGGCTATCGCGTGCCGTCGCGCGTCGTCGTACACGGTCTCGTCTTCCCAGGAGACTTCGCCGTCATCAACTGACGAACGCCCCCGCGAATCCCGCCCCCCGCCGACACATAACGCCGGCGCCGCCGCAAGGGCAACAGCCTCACTCAACCCCAGCACGGTTACAGCCGCCATGAGCAGGGCAGCCCAAGGCACCCACCGCGCAACTCCCGTCCCAGAAGACCCCACAACCTGCGAACGAACAGGCACCCACAAGGACACGGCCCTAACTGCACTGCCATGTAGGCGCCTTGGGTCTCTCCTCCTCCGGAACCCGTGCGCCTACACTGGACCAACCGGTCCGTGTCCAGGAGGAGGTACCTCGGTGGTTCTGCCGACCGGCCCGTCCGCGACGAGGCCCCGCCCGCCGGACTGGCCACCCAAGACACCTCCGCCGCCGAAGAACCCACCATCGCCCCCCAACCCGCCGCCCGTCCCACCGGCGGCCGCCCACGGCGCCCGGGGCCGGCGCCTCATGGCCAACCGCCCCGGGGCGGCATGGACACTGGAGTCCCAGCCCTGGAGCGCCCCGAAGGCGGCCCGCCTGGTCGACCAGCAGCTCGCCCAGTGGGGCGCGCAGGGGCCCGGCACGACAGCCGAGCTGGTGACGCTGCTCGTCGCCACCGCAGTGGCCGACGGGGGCCGGCGGGTCAGCCTCCACCTCGCGGAACAGAACGGTGCGGCCCTCGTCCTCGCCCTCAGCCACCAGCCGACCCCGCCGCCCCTGGATGACACCGCCCTCAGCAGGCTGCGTACCCTCGGGGCACTGAGCTGCGGGACCGAGACCACGATCCACGGCAGAACCGTCTGGGCCGTCGTGGCCCTCACGCCCCAGAACCGGCCGCCGAACGCGGACCGCAGGTTCCCGAAGCCGCCGACGGCTAACCGCCAGACCGGAGCCCCGCGCCGCCGGACCTGACTCGGCGGCCGACGGTGTCGGAAGACAATTTGTCTTCCGACACCGGACCTCCGCAGGGAGGTTGTCAGGGTGAGGGGATGAGCCGGACCGCCGTGATCTTGAGGACGCTCGCGCTCACGTAGTACACGACCAGGACGTCAGCGATAACCGCATGCCGCCGGTCCTTCTCCCCGTTGATCTCCTTGGACCGGTGTCCGTACGGATCCTGGCCCAGCGTCCGGGACATCGCGGCCTTGAACTGATCGGGCGCCCGCATCTGCCGCAGCGTGTCCTCCGCGACGGACCCGTAGTCGATCCGGTACCTGCTCACGCCGCCCCCTGCTCCTCGGCCGCCAGCCGGGCGAAGATCTCCTCGTCCGCCGGCTCCGAGGCGATCTTCACGATCCACTCGCGAAGCACATGCTCGACCGTGTGCACGTTCGCTGCGAAGACCTCGTCCAGGAACTGCTGCCGCTGCTTCTCCGGCAGCGCGTCGCGGACACCCGCAACTGTCGCAGGTACCTCAACCCGCTGCCCGCCGTGGGTTGTCCACAGCGTGTCCCCTTCAGCCACTCCCGTTCCCTCTCTCCACGGTTCCCAGTCCGTCCGGCCTCAGCTATGGCGCCGAGCGGCTTCCGCACGTCACCGTAGTCGCAGCCGGCCGGGCCTGAGCAGCACTTACTGCGGAGACCAGGAGCGCCCGGAAGTGGACAGGGGCACAACAGCCGGGACGCGCGCCCCTACTCGGTGCGCTTGCTCCACGGGCTGAAGGTGCGGCGCACGGCCAGCTCCGGTCTGAACGGGATGTCGCTGCTCTTGCTGCCGATCCGGCCGCCGGTGTACTCCAGTTCGTTGTCCCGCGTGCGGAAGTAGAAGATGCCGTCGCCGCGCTGCACGGCGCTGATCGTCTCTTCCAGCTGCTCCAGTTCGTCCGTGTCGCCGGGCCCCCAGTCGTACTCGTCCCAGTAGATGCCGCTGATCCACAACCGCACATTCCCGGGGGAGATGGCGGCGACGATGTCGGTCGCGGCGTCCCCGCTGGCGAGCAGGACGAGGAAATCTTCGGTTTCGAGCAGGTGCGAGTGGTAGGTGGTGGTGGCCGCCTTGCGGAAGATGTCCCGAACGGTCCGGCTGTCATCACCTTCAGCCACAGGGGTTCTTCTTCGGTTCCCCGGCGCCCCAGTTGCCGTACCTCATCGTTCCGTCCACCTTCCCCGAGACCCTGAAGTACACCCGGAACGTACCCCTCTGACAGTTGATGTCATGGGTGCGCAACACGTATTTCTTGCCCATCTTCACGGGCGAGAACGACTGTGTCCGGTTCCTGGTGGCGTTCTTCCAGCCGCGCTGGGTCTTCTTCTGGAGCTTCGCGTCGATGACCAGCCTGCTCAGCCCTTTCGTGCCCTGGCACATCGCTGACACCTTGGCCAAGATCACCTTTCTGTCCCGCTTCTTGCCTTCCCCTTTGGACTCGTGGGGGGCCATCGGCTTGGCTCCGCACGCGCCCTTTCCCGTCGCCGGTGCGGCTTCCGAGGCGACGGCCGGCGACGGGGCGGCAACGAGGGCGAGCACCACGGAAGCGGTAGCGAGGGAACGGAGCACAGGTCTCTCCCTTGATGTTCGGGGCATTCGGGTGGCACTCATGATCAGACATACCGTCGGCTGACCGGCGGGCCTTTGCTGCCGCTTGACCACCGCCCGGGAGCGCGAACCGTTGGCCCGCGCCCCGGGTGTGCGCCGTCCGATCACGCTCTCGGGGATGGGTCAGAGTGGCCAGGTAACGGGGGCGGGCCCCCTCGGGGGTGAGTTCGGCCACCGAGCCGGCGGCGAGGGGTTTCACCCCTAGCACCGTAACCAGGCCAGATCGGGGCACGGGCCCTCGGAGCGATGCCCGTACGGGCATCTGCCGTAGTGCGCCCTGAGTCTCGCCGGGGCATCGGCCTGGCCAGACCCAGGCCGGGCCGATGCCGGTCAGGGGCGGGCTCCGTGGGCGCCGCTCCTACGTCGAGGGCCGACTCACGATCTGATGGGTGAACGAGGACCAGGCAGCCAGAGCAAAGGTGAGGTGCGGGTCGTTCTCTGTGTTCCGTTTGGAGTCGCGGATGTGGACCGCGCCGGGCTGCGGGCAGGCTTCCACGCAGTCCGTGCCGCCTTCGCTGCTGTAGGAGGATTTGAACCACTGGCCGTACGGGCGGACGTTGCCGGTGTGCGTGTTGATGGTGATCAGACCTCTCGTGCGTACTTTTCCAGGAGAGCCGGGGTCTCGTGGTCGGGGAGAGCCCCGCGGGCGAGGAAGTCGAAGCGGCGGGCGAACTGCTTGACCACCTTCGGCTTCGACACCACCTGCATCGTGTGCGACACCGTGCTGACGGCCACGACCGGCCCGGGAAGGGCCTTGCGGTCGAAGTCCAGCACGGTGAACCCGCCGGATGTCACGCGGTAGGCCGGAGCCGAGAACGGGATGATCCGCACCGTGACGTTGCGCAGTTTCGACAGCTCCGCGATCTCCGCGTACTGCCGGCGCATGATGCCGCCGTCCCCGACGACGTTGCGCAGCGCGGACTCGTCCATGAGGCAGACGAGTTCGACGCCGTGCTCGGTGATGAGCCTCTTCCGGTTCGCCCGCACCTCGACCGAGCTGTCCACGAAGTCCGTCGTGCGTTCGTCGGCGGCCTTCGCCGACTCGATGAGCGCACGGGCGTACTCCTCGGTCTGGAGCAGTCCGTACACGACGCTCGGGCACCACGGGCTCACGATCCGGGCACCGGACTCGAACCCGAGATACGCGGGCATCCCCGAGGGGAGGACGGAGGTGTTCGGTGTCCACCAGTCATCGCCCTTGGCGTTCTTGTACCAGTCGAGCAGCAGCTCCTGGCCCTCGAAGCCGACGCCGTAGGCGGTGAGGAGATCAGTGAGCTGGCCGATGCGGCGGAAGCCCGTGGTGCCCTTCTCGATGTTGGTGATCGTCGACGGCGCGCAGCCCGCTGCTTTCGCGGCCTGCTCGCCGGAGAGCCCGGCTCCGTCTCGCAGCCGGGTGAGTTCGGCTCCCAGCATGATCCGCAGGAATGTCGCCCCGGTGTTCGCCGCCATCCAGCCGCCTTCCTCCGGTTGCCTCGGCCGGGCCGTCGGCGCTGATGACAATGCCGCCGGTTCACCCCGCCCATGCCCCGGTGCAGATTGTCCGGACCCCGGTTCACCTCCAGTCATATACCGATCCGTCCTGGATCACAATTGGGCCCACACTTTCGATTGCAATTCAAGTCGGCCTGGGTGGAACGTAGTTGATACCGGACCCGCCGGGTGGTGAGACGACCGGGGCAGCCGTCACGAGCCCGATGGGAGCCTGCGCCTCCGCCCCACCGGGGAGGCCGATACCGCGCTGCGCGGCCCCGTCCGGCCTCTGGCCGACCCGGCTAACGCCTACGCCTGACCGACAACCGGCGAAGGACATCGCGCCCGCCCGGGGGCTACATGCTCCACCCAGCAGGGCGGAGCAACCGCACAGGCCCTGCACCACAGGGCGACCTCAGGAAAGGGGAAGGCACATGAGCGTACTGCCCTTCGAAACGGGCGGCACCCTGGTCCGCTACCGGGTGCTGACCGGCGAGAACGACGACCCCGGGCGCCGGGGTAACAAGCGCCTCGTGGCCCGTTCCGAGTGCGCCCTCCGCTGCCCGGACGTGGCGAGTATCGAGCGGACCGTCGAAGCGTTGCGGTCGTCGGACCAGCAGCTCAAGGCCCGCCCGGAGGGAGAGAAGTTCTACGACTGGATCAGCACGTATGTCGAGATCGACCCGGCCGTGCCCGACGGCGGCAGTGTCCTGTTCGGTGTCGCCTGGTACGACGAGGCGTACTTCGCGCAGAAGTCGCAGGCGTTCACCAACGGCATGCACCAGCACATGTTCAAAGCCCTGGGCATCGCCCCCGACGCGATCGAAGTGACCCACTGGCGTGAAGCGGCCCCCGCCGCCTGACGCGCCCTTCGGGGGGACCCGGCCGCCGCCGGGTCCCCCCGTTCTTTCACCCCAGCCAATACGAGGGAGCGGACGTGGAGGAGTTCGACCAGCAAGCGGCACGGTGGGACCAATGGGCCCCGCACTACGACCAGCTGGCCACCGGGCGCCTCCCGCAGCGCGATGCCGCCCGGCTGCTGGAACTGGCCCCGGACGGACCCGCCCTCGAACTGGGCTGCGGCACGGGACTGGTCGCCCTGGAGCTGGCCCGCCTGGGAGCGGACGTCACCGGACTGGACGCCTCACCGAAGATGGTCGCGGCGTTCAACACCAAGGCCGAGGCGGCCGGCCTTCCCGCTCGTGCCCTGCTGGGCGACATGACCCGCATCGGCCTCGACCGGCACTTCGCGCTGGTGTTCGTGGTCGCGTCAACCCTGTTCACCCTCACCACCCAACAGGGGCAGGTCGCCTGCTTCCGCGCGGCCGCCGGGCACCTGCGCCAGGGCGGGGTGTTCATCGTGGAGGCGGAAGTGCCCGCCTGGCACCCCGGCGCCCGCCAGGCCGTGTCCGTGCACGAGGTGGGTGACGGACACGCACAGTGGTCGGCGATGCTCCACGACCCCGTCACCCAGGTCGTCCGCGCACAGGAAATCCGCGCCGACCACAACGGCGCGCGCCTGCTCCCGCTGGTCACCCGCTACGCGTGGCCCGGCGAACTCGACCTCATGGCCCAGCTCGCCGGGATGCACCTGGTCCTCCGGCACGGGGACTGGGAGGGCGGTTCCTTCAACGCCGGCAGCCGGCGGCATCTGAGCGTCTACACTCTCGACCCCTCAGACGACCGCTAGCGCACCAACCGGACGGGCTCCTGTGACCGACTCTCTTCACACCACCGCACATCATCTGATCGCCCGCGTGTGGGGCGAGGAGGCCACGGGCCGCCTGATTGCCGACCGGCGCGGCACCTGCCTGTGGCGCGTCGAGGCCCGGTCCGGCCCGTACGCGCTGAAGATCACCGTCCCGTGCACCGATCCGCAGGGGCACGTGGAATCCGAGCGCCTGGCCCTGGTGGAGGCCGAAGTGCTGACGGCCATGGGGCCTGTCGCCCCGCCCGGCCTCTACCAAGGCCACGGCCTCCTGCCCGGTGGCCCGGCAGCGGGGTCGTGGCTGGCCCTGCGGTGGGTACGGGGCGAGGACGCGGAGACCGCGTTCGCCAAGCTCCGCCCCTCCCCCAACCGCGCTGCGGCCGCCTCGTACGCGGCGGCGATGTGCGAGGCCGTGGCCGACCTCCACACGGGTGGCTGGCGCCATGGCGATCTCCAGGAAGTCCACTTCATCCTGGACGGCACCCACGCCCACCTCCTCGACTTCGCTATGGCCCACGCCCCCGACCGCACCCCGGGCAACGGGCCCGTGGTCTACCGGGGCGCCTACGACTGGTTCATGTCCCCCGAGCTGGCACACGCCCGCCTGACCACCACCCCCGCCGACGACCTGCCCCTCACCACCGCCTCCGAGGTGTGGTCACTGTGCGCGGTCCTCTACGCCTGCTGGACCGGCACCTATCCGATCAGCACCCGCGACACCACACAGAGCACCCCCGAACTGCGCGCGGAACTCGCCCGGGGCCAGGTCAAACCCTTGACGAGCACACGGCCCTGGCCTTTCGCCGCATTCGAGGAGATCATCACCAGCGGGCTACAGATCGACCCGGCCCGCCGCCCCACCGCCCGCGCCCTCCAGCACGCCTTCGAGAACCTGATCTAGCGAGCGGTCGTCACGCGTATCCAGCTCCGCGAATTCACGCTGCCGTTACCCAAGGACTGGGGCAGACGGGTACGGCCCGTACATGGCCTCACCACGCGACCTGACAGGGCCCGGGAGACAGTTGTTCTTCGAGGACTCTGCTCGGCGGCCACGTCGACCGCAGGAGGTCAGCCGGCTGGGGGAAGGGCGGTGATGGTGGCGCCGTCCAGACGCTGTTCCGCGTCCGCCGCGTGGGCCTTGCAGGCGAGGAACGAGGTTCCGGACGTGTGGCTCACCGTTGCGGTGACTGGTTCCGCGCACGCGGTGTCCATCCGGTCGTAGTCCCACGAGCGCGTGCAGCCGGCCGCGGTGCACCAGGTGCGGTTCCCGCTGGAGCGGAGGGTGGGGCCGTGGTCGGGGCACACGCCCCACGGCACGGTGCACAGGCGCGGGTCGCGGGCGGTCCGCGCGCGGGCGAGATCACCAGCGACCGTGTCGAGGACGTCATGGGCCCGGCGGAGGGCTTCGGTCGCGTCTTCCAGGCGGTGGGCGATGTGCCGGATGTCCTCGGTGCCGCGCAGCCGCTCGTGCACGTCCTGGATCCGGGCCCGAACGGTATCTGCGTCGGCCATCAACGCCCGCAGTTCGGCGGGGGTCGGTTCCTGAGCTTCGGATGCCACGGGTTCCTCTCGGGGCGGATGGCCGCCGGAAGACAATTTGTCTTCCGCGAGCGACGCACGGGCTGGTGAAACGCCAGAAGGTCCCATCCGCGAGCGGATGGGACCCATGGGCCTTCGAACAGGCAGGAAGGCAGGGTTACCTGACCATCCCCAAGTATTGCGAACCCTCTCGGGTCGATGACGTCCGAAGACACCTTCACCATAGCGGAGCGGCGCACCGTGTGTGCAGCGCCGGGGAAACTTTCCCGCCCGGCGCTACGGCGGGCCTTCGGGGACGACGTGCCCCGTCTTCTCTGTCCACGCCGACTCCCGGTGCTCATCGATCTCGGTCCGCACGCGGATCGTGTACGTCCCCGCAGGCATGTTCCGCAGCGAGATGCCCCCGGAGCCGCTGCACCCGAAGCGGCTCCGGGTCGGCTGCGAGTCCCCGTCCTTGGTCGCGGTCACGAGGTAGGCGGCGTCCGCGACTGGGTCGTTCCACCTGACGCGGATGTCCCAGCCGGTGATCCAGACGTTGGACGCGGTAAGTCCGGTGGGCTGCGGGGTCGCGCCGGCCGTCACCCACTCCACCGTCGCCGGGGCGGATTCCTGCCCGCCGCGCGTCGCGGTTACCTCGGCCCGGTAGGTGCCGTCCGGCTGCATCGGCAGCGTGATGAAGGTGTTCGTCGTCTCCACCGAGTCGATCAGGTTGCCGCCCCGGTACAGGCGGATCGTGTAGCCGGAGGCGCCCGGGTTGCCGTCCCAGTGAAGGTCGGCGACCTGCTGGTTGAAGTTGTCGACCACAAGGTTCTCGGGTGTCATCAGCGACGGGGCCTTGGTCGCGTACTCGCGGACCGCCGACCACGGCCCCAGGGTGTCGTCCTGCTTCTTCGGCGCCACCCGGAACTGGTACGTCAGGTCCGCGACCAGGCCCGTGACGGTGATCTCGCCGGTCTGCGGGTCCGTCTCCCACGGGCCTTCGAGCCGTTCCCACGGCGACTGCTCGTCCTCCCTCATCTCGACCACGAACCCGGCGATCAGCGCCCGGTAGTCGTCCGGGTAGCCCAGGTCCATCGTGATGCTCGTGGTCGTGGACGACGACTTCGCGCCCAGGTCCGGCGCCGGCAGCTCCCCGGCCGGGATCGTCACCGTCGTCGTGACGGGGTCGGACTCGCCGCCGTGGCCGATCGCCCGGATCCGGTACTCGTAGGCGACACCGACCTCCAGCGCGAGGATGTCGGTCCACGTACGGGCCTCCGGGCCGAGGTTGCGGTTCACCGTCCGCCACTGCGTCTCGCCGGACTTGCGGCGCTCCAGCCAGAAGTAGGCCAGGCGTTCCCCGGTGTGCTCCCACGACAGCTCGACGCGCCGTACGCCGTCCTCGGCGGCCGCGCGGAAGTTGGTGACCTGATCCGGCTCGGGGTGCGGCTCCGCCGGAGGGGTCCAGCGGACCTCGTTCGACGGAGCGGTCTCCGCCCCGTCGACCGTGCCGGTCACCGTGTACGCGTAGGTGGTGCCCGCGACGGCGCAGCCGTCCGTCGTCGTCGTCGCCGTCCCGGCGCTGAACGACCGGTACAGCCGGTACTCCGTGGACCCGTCCAGGGCGTCCCACGTGAGCGTCGCGGTGCCCTCGGTGGTGGACTCCAGGTCGAGGTTCAGCGGCCCGTCGGTCAGGTCGCACAGGTGCCCGTCCCGGCACTCCTGCGCGGTGACGGGGAACTTGTCCCGGGACTCGGGGTAGGTGACCGGCCACGCCGCCCGCGACTCCTCGAAGCTGATCGGGTACAGGTCCCGGCACTGTTCCTTCGTCGGGTCGGTCGGCGGGCACAGGCCGCCGTCCACGCACTCCTCCGTGGTGGCGGGGTACAGCCGGCGGCACTCCTGCCGGGTCGGGTCCGGGCACGGCCCGGGATCGTCCCCGCCGCAGCAGCGCCGCTTGTAGCAGGCCATCGGTCAGCTCCTCTCGAAGTTGCGGATGTCGACGTTGAGGGCGAGCGACGGAGTCCCGTTGCGCTGCCACTGGTTCACCCAGATCGACTGGCCGCGCACCGGGCTGAGGTCCGGGCCGGTGGCCGGGACGGTCGTGGACAGCTCGGTGACGTACTGGAACGTGGTGCCGGCCATCTGCCCGAACCGCACGCTGGTGGGGGTGACGATCGCGCGGAACCGCGCCCAGCCGTTCACCGGGGTCGCCGGGCAGTTCACGACCGCCGACGATGGGCCTGGCGGCTGCCCCTGGATGAGGCGGGTGATCTGCACCGTCGGTGTGATCGCCGGCGCCGGGGATGTCTGCCCGATCCGCCACCGCAGCAGGTAGCCGTCGTTGAGCGCCGGGTCGAGGGTCTGCGGCGGCACCATCCGGTCGCTGGTGAACGGCGCATCCGTCGGGGCGGCGATGATGAGCCCGACCTCGCTGTTGCCCCGGTTCACCGTCTCCGTGAGCCGCAGCTCCCACGTGAGCGTGTACTGCTCGGGGTCGGGCAGCGGCGGCACCCACCCCAGCAGGGTCGTCAGCGAGGTGTCGGTGGACTGCGGCCCGATCGTCAGGTTCCAGCCGCAGCCGTCGCGGATCTTCGCCCCCCGCACGCTGCGGAACCCCTGCCCGCGCAGCGACCGAGACGAGACCTGCCCGGCGGGGAGCGCCGGGTAGCACCAGGAGTCCCGGGACCGGCCGCACATCTTCCCGCACGCGTACGACGGGTCATCGGACACGACCCCGCGCATCCCCAGGTCCCGGGCCCGCTGGGCTTCGGACTGGAGCATCGGCCGCCACAGCAGGCACTGCAACCCGGCCTGGCCGACGTAGGGTTCGATCACCGAGTCCGCGAGCGCGGTGTGCAGGTACACCCACTTCACGCCCTCGGCCGCCAGTTCGGCCGGCGGATTCCACTCAGCCTGGGCCGGATCGTTGATCTGGATCCCGGTCTCGTACCCGGCGGTGCGGGCCTGGCCGAGGGCGGCCCGGTCGGCGTCCATCGTGGTCGCGCTGGAGTTCGCCGCGTTCAGGTGCACGATGACCCGGTCCCCGGCGCACTCGCGGTCCAGGAACTCGACCATGTCCGCCATCGCCCCCGCGTCGAAACTCTCCGGCGGGACTTCCACCGACAGGACGGTGTGCCCCCGGGCGGCGGCGACGTGTTCGGACAGGAAGTCCAGGCCGCAGGGCTGCACCGGCCAGCCGTATGCCGGGTCCGGGTCGAAGCGGACGTTCCGCAGCTCGGTCGAGGAGATGTCCCGCAGGGGCCCGGTCCACGACGGCGTTGGCTTCACGTAGTTCCCGTCGCCGATGTCCTCGTCGGGGCCGGTGACGAACACCCGGTCTGCGGTGCGGTACGAGCGGATCACCGACAGGTCCAGATCCATGCCGACGGCCAACTCCGTACTGCGGAGCACCGACAGCGGGGACACGTTGAGGCCCGCTCCGTACGCGCCGCCGCAGATCCACGCCGGGAGGGTGGAAACGCCCCGGTCGCACAGGCCGGTGACCTCGCTGACGCAGTCGCCGTACAGGCCCCCGTCCGTCGCGATCCGCGCCCGGTTGCCGAGGTCCCCGGACAGTTTCAAGCCCAGGCAGCCGTCCCGGTACTCCAGGCCCCGGCACACCCGCTCCGTTGTGCACTCGGTGACCACGCCACAGAAGTGCTCGTCGGCGATCAGCTCGATCCGGCGCGGGTCCTGCGCGGTCGCACGGCCGCTGATCGACAGGCCGCCGCCGGACACCATCCGGTCCGCTTCCTCACGGGCGCAGTTGCACGGGCTCATCCTCAGCTCCTCATCCAGTTCCGGTACGCCGAGGAAAACCGGGTCGTGGCCGTGGTCTGCCGGTACGTCCACACGTAGCCGCCCCGGTGCGGCGACGGATCCGCGACTCCGCCGGTCCCCAACACGACCTGGTACGTCACCGTGTTGCCGGTGTCGCTGACGCGCTGGTAGGTGATCGCCGTCGGGGTGACCAGGGCCCGGAAGCGGACCCACCGGCCAGCCGGGAGCTGGTTGGAAGCGCCGGTGCCGTTGCGGGTCACTGACGGCCCGGCGGCCGCGCCCCGGGTGAACTTCTCGATCCGCATCGCGATGTTCCCGGTCGCGGCGCCCTGCTCGTGGGTGAGGACGTAGCCCGAGTTCCGGCCGCTGCCGGACGTCGGCCCCGACGCCCCGGACGGGTCGTGCGGCCACACATCGTCCGGGGCGCAGATGATGAGCCCGGCCCGGTTCGACGCGGCCGTCGTCCCGAGCGGGTTCCACCACTGCCACCAGTCCAGCGTGTACGTCGTCGCCGTGATGGGGCTCGCCCAACCGAGGAGCATGGCGTCCGCGTTCGTGGCGGTCTCCTGGTCGGGGATCTTCCAGCCGCACGGGTCCGGTCCCGTCGGCAGCTTCGACGCCGACTCGCCCAGCTTCCCGGAGTACTGGTCCCGCGCGACGGTGTCCATGTTGATCTGCCCGGCCGGGACGGTGCCCGCGCACCACGGCGACGCGGTCCGGGCCTTGAGCCGGCCGCACACATAGCCCGGGTCGTCAGCCATCACCGCCCGCAGCCCCAGGCGCTGCGCGCGGGCGGCGTCCGACCGCAGCAGCGCCCGCGTCAGCACCACCTGGAGCCCTGCCGTCTTGTACGTCTCGAACACCGTGTCGGGCAGGCCGCGGTGGACGTACACCCAGGCGATGCCGTCGGCCGCCAGCTTCGCGGGGGTGTGCCGGTCGGCTTCCTCCTGCGTGGTGATGACCATCCCGGTCTCCACGCCGGACAGCCGCGCGTCCTGGAGGCGGGCCCGGTCCGCGTCGGTCGCCGCCCCGGTCAGGTGCAGCATGATGTTCCCGGCGCTGCACGCCCGCGTCACGGTGTCCACCAGGTCGCGCACGGTGCCGCTCTCCGGGTCGGACACCTCCGACGGGGCGAGCAGCGACAGCACCTGGCGGCCGCGGGTGAGGAACAGCACCTCGTCCAGGGTCGTCAGCCCGGACTGGATCGCGCACTCGCCGTACGAGGGGTCGTGCTGGATCGTGATCGACCGGATCTGTCCGAGCGTCACCCGCGACCAGCGGGTGTCGACCCGGGGAATGAGGGCGCCCGCGTTCGGGGTGGCGTAGGGGGCGACGATCCACGTTCCGTCGCACAGCCGGTAGGTGTCCGCCCACGACAGCGGCAGCCCCATCGCCACGCCCTGCGTGAACGATCCGAGGGTGGACACCGGCCCGTTCGCCCACCCGGCGCCCCATGTCCCCGTGCAGAACGTCGCCGGCGGGAGGGTGTCGGCGGTGTACCCGCACTCGGTGTTCGCCGGGCACGTCCCGTAGAGGCCGCCGTCCTCCTCGGCGATCCGGACGGCGTTTCCCGCGTCGCCGGAGATCCCGACCGCGATGCACTCGCCGGTGTGCTGGAGCCCTCGGCACAGCTGCCCCGAGATGCACTGCTCGACCAGTTCGGTGACGTGCGGGTCGGCGACGATCCGGATACGGCGCGGCCTCGTCGGGGTGCCGTCGCCGGTGACCTGGATCCCGGGCCCGGGGACGATGACGCCGCCGCTGCCGCCCTTGAAGCACCCGTAGCGCGCCACCTCAGCCCCCTTCGGGGATCGGGTTGATGGTCAGGTCCCGGAACGCGACGTCGACCGGCGTCCAGGACGCTGTCCCGAACCGGTTGAGCTTGTACAGGTGCAGGTAGCCGCCCCGGTAGGTCGAGTCCCGGATGTTGTCGATCCGGTTCACCCCGGCGATCTCCCCGTCTCTGTCGAGCTGCCAGAAACTGATCTCGCCGGGGGTGATCCGCAGCTTGAACCGGTACCAGTAGCCCGGGAACGGCGGGTACGAGATCGATCGGGTCTCCGCGAGCGGGGCGCCGGTCTCCGAGGGCAGCCGCCGCAGCTGAAGGCCATGGTTGGAGTGCAGGAACAGCGCGCTGTACCCGGTCGCCCCCGCGTCCAGGGCGCCGCCGTCGGACCGGGTCGGGCAGCGGTCGTCCAGCGCACCGAAGATCAGCCCCGTACCGCCTGTGCGCGCCGCCGTGGAGTTGAACCGGACCCGCCACACGATCTCGTAGCCCCGGCGCCACACGTCCAGGCCCGGGATGGGGCACGCCCACCCCAGCGTGATCGCCTGCCGGATCTTGGCGCGGTTCTCCGGCGCCTTGGAAAACTCCCAGCCGCACGGGCCCTTCAGCTCCGGCGGGTCGGTCGCCGGATCGTCGCTGTCGTCGTACCGGCCCCCCTGCCAGCCCGCGAAGCGGCCGTTGGCCTCCTCGTCACTGATCTGCCCCGTCGGCGGGGTGTCGTAGCACCACGGGTCCTTCTCCAGGCGGCACGGCGACGGATTGCACTGGTAGCGCATGTCGTCCGGGGAGAAGCCCCGGCAGCCGAGCCGCCGCGCCCGTTCCAGGTGGAAGCGGCGCGCGCTGTTCCACAGCACCGTCTCCAGCCCGGCCGCGACGAACGTGCTGACCGTGTCGTCGTCGGCCTGCACCGGCAGCCACGCCCACCGGCAGCCCGCACCCTGGACTTCGGCCGCTGTGCCGCCGGTGCCGCCGGCGAGCGCCCCGGTGTCGATCCCCGCTTCCTGGTAGGCGGCCAGCCGGGGCAGGACCGCGGGGGCGGTGCCGATGACGATGACCTGCCGCTCGCAGCAGCGGCGCCGCAGTTGCTCGATGAGGTACTGGTCCTCGGCCGCGTTGAGGACGGTGACGTTGAGGATCGCGACCGCCCGGCCCTGGGTGATGTTCAGGAACTCCTCCAGCGTCAGCGGCCCCGGCCACACCGTCGACGCGGGCTGCTGCAACGACCGCCAGCCCAGGCGGATGTTCCGCACCTGCGCGGCCGTGGTGTGCCGCCACTGGTAGCCGATCGCCGGCTCGAAGGGATACTCGTTGAGGGCCTGATTCGCGGCGACGAACGCGACCCGGTCGCAGGTGACGCCGACGTTCATGTAGATGCCGTCCGCCCCGGCGGCCATCCCGTGCAGGATGCTCGTGCGGTCGCCGTGGTACGGCAGGTTGCGGCCGGGGCCGAACAGCGGCATGCACGCGAAGTCCGGCAGCGAGTCGACGGTGCGCCCGCAACGGGCGTCGACCGGGTTCGGTTCGGCGCCGATCCACAGCCCGCCGTCGGTTCCGAGGCGGATCGTGTTCCCGGCCTTCTGCGACAGCTTCACCCCGAGGCAGCCCGCCTCGTCGTCGTAGACGAGGCCGTTCCCGGCGCACAGCGACGACCCGGCGGCGTCCTGCACGATCTCGCACATCTCCGGGTCGGCGACCACCGTGAGGATCCGCGGATTGGTCTGGGTGCCCGACCCGGCGACCGAGATCCCGGGGCCTCCGGTGAAGAGCCCCTGCCCGCCGCCGCACCCGCACCCGCCGGCCATCACACGCCGCCCGGTGTCGAAGACAATTTGTCTTCCGCCCGCCATGTCATGTCAGGTCGCTCCTCGGGACGAGTTCCATCCGGACCCGGGCGCCGTCGTCGGCGTCCGCCCCGGCGTACACCTCCACGCACATCGACCCGCCGCACTCCAGGGCCGGCCAGGAGAACGCCCCGCCCCGGCGGCCGAACAGGTTCGGCGACGAGGTCGCCGAACCGTTCGGGGAGGGGCAGTCAACCCACGCCCGGCTCACCCTCCCGTCGAGGGTGAGAGTCGCGTTCGGCGGGAGGTAGGCGATCACCAGGTGCCCGCACGCGTTGCAGCTCCCCAGCTCCTGGCAGGGCACGTTGTTGGGGTTCGGGATGAACCGCACGGACAGGCGCCGCAGGGCCTTCGCACCGGTCTCCACGAACAGGACGGGCACCAGCTCCAGCCACTCCGTCACCTCGACCGGCGAGTACGCGAACCGCATCCGCCAGGCGTTGAACCGGCCGCGCGGATAGCACGGGTCGACAGGCACAGGCACCGTCGGCAGCGCGGGCAGCGGCGCGCATGTCGGGTCCCGCAGGCAGTCCGGGATCTTCGGGCAGTCGTCGGCGTCCGGGTCGTAGTTCCGCACCAGCGTGCCCCGGGTGATGTAGTTCCACTCCTGCCCCCCGGCAGGGACCGGGGTGTGGAAGAACCACGGCCGGCCGGCGGCAAGCGTGATCGACACCTCCGACACCATCGGGTCGCCGCACAGGCCCGCGCTGTCCGTGCAGCCGGTCCCCGGGACGGTGTAGCGATCGTTCTCGTCCGGGCCGCCGACCAGGCCCACATCGAGGAGGTGCCGGATCTCCCGCTGCCCGACCTCGTCGTACGGCAGCGGGTCCGCGCACGGACAGCAGGTGAAGAAGCACAGCTCGTCCCCGGTGCACCCCGACCCGGCACAGGCCGTGCCCCGCAGGGTGGCCGCCAGCCAGGCCATGCCCCACGACAGCGCGCACTCGTCCGCGCCGACCAGGAGCAGCGTCAGGTTGATCTCGCGGTGGGTGCGGCGCAGCGCGCCGACGAAGCTGCCGTCGCCGATCCGCGGGATGACGGTCCGCTCGACCGGGTTGTTCGCCAGGCCCTGGAACTGGATGCCGATGATGCCGAGGAACCGGCCGGACTCGGGGACGGCCGGGTCGAACCAGGGGGCGTCGTCGCCAGCGGGGGTGCTGTAGCCCTGCCAGTCCGGGTCCGTGCCCCACAGCGCTTCTTCCAGGCTGGGGCACGGCTCGCAGTCGATCTCGACGCCGTACGCCGCCGCGTAGGCGCGGGCCCGCGCCGTGTTCACGATCTCCGTACACCCGTAGGACAGCCAGTCCGTGGACGCCATCACCCCACCGCCTCGTCCTCGTCGGGCGGCGTCCACGGCTCCTCGTGGGTCTCGTTCTCTTCCGGGTCGAGGACGACTTCGGTGACCGCGCCGTCGTCTTCGACCAGCAGCAGCAGATCGGAGCCCGCGCTGATGTCGGTGCGGGTGGTGGCCAGCCGCGCGAGGAGGGCGGCGAGCTGGTCGCCGGCGCCGCCGGCCACGGAGGTGCCGGGCAGGGGAACGGGCATCTCAGGGTCCCTCCGTGATCGTCTCGGTCAGCGGAGTGAGGCTGATACCGATGGACTCGCCGCCCTGGCCGCCCCACTGCGCGCGGACCTGGGTGAGCTTCATGGCCTGGGTGACCTCGCGGCAGAACCCGATCGCGGCGACATCGACCCGTTCCCCGGGCACGAGGGCGTCCACGGTCAGCGGAGCGTCCGGCGACAGGCGGGCGTTGCTCTGGACGGTGATCACCGTGGGTACCGGCCACCGGCCGCGCAGCGTCTTGGTGGCGAGCTGCCGCAGCGCGAGCGCGGTCAGTACCTTCTCCCACTCCTTGATCCGGTCGTCGGACTCCTTGCGCTCCTTCGCCTCCAGGCGCCGCAGGACGGCGATCTGCTCGTCGCGCTGCCGGCGGCGGGCCTCGGCCTGCTTCCGCTCGGTGGGGGTGTTGGGGCCTTCGAGGATGCGGTTCAGGTCGGCTTGGGCGTCCTGCCGGATCGCTTTCTCGCGCTGGTCGTACTTCTTCTCGATGGCGTCCCGGCGGCGCTGCTGCTGCGCCGGGGACTCGGCCTCGACGCGGGGGTTGTGCCGCACGAGCATGTCCAGGCGGCCGCAGGAGCGGCGCGCGCGCTCCCCCCGGGGCAGCGACACGGACACCGTCACCCCAGGATCGGTGTCGGTCTGCGATGTCGCGAAGACGCTGGTGGCCGCGTCCTCGCCGTCCTTGATGACGCTGATCCCGCCGGGCAGGTGCTCGGGGACGAGCCGCGCCCGCGCCCGGTCCTTCGTCTCCGTCTTCTCCGGCCGGATCAGCATCCGCCGCCCGAGCGCGGTCCACTCGAAGCCCTGGTCCGCGAGTTCCTGCACGATCGTCAGGACGGTGTCCGTCCAGATCGACCCGGCGCGGTTCAGCCGGTAGACCACCCCGGCGTTCACCCGCGACAGGTACGCCAGCATGCGGGGCCAGTCCGTCGTGGGGTGCGCCAGCGTGGTCCAGTTCAGATTCCCGGTGATGACGTCCTGGGAGATCAGCGCGATGTCCCGGCCCTTGGGGTAGTTCGTGGCCCTCGTGTTCACCAGCCGGGCCAGCCAGGCGGTGATGTCGCGGGCGTCCACGGTGATCGCGGCCTCTTCCTCTGTGACCCGCAGCACCGGGCCCTGCCACACCAAGTCCTCGTCCCGGTACACCGACAGCTCATGGCACCACGGCTCGACGGTGCCCAGCACGGCGCAGCACTCGCGCGCCAGGTGCTGCTTCGCCAGGACGATCCGCCCGGTCGACGTTCCGTTCAGGCGGCGCTCCCACTGCACCTCGATGAGGCTGTCCGCGAGGACGGCGGCGGGGATGTACACGCGGTCGCCGCCCCGCAGGTGGATGGCGGCCTGGTACTGGCGGGCGCAGCCGAGCAGGTTCTCGGGGGCCGGGGGCGCGGGCAGATTCGTCACAGGGCCGTCCCCAGGCGCCGCACGATCCCGGAGGCGAAGGCGTCGGCGACCGCGCGGGGGTCGCTGGCGGCGGAGTGCTGGTGGATCGTCATCGGCGCGTTCACGGTGGTGCCCCGGACGCGGTCGATGATGTCGATGAGGCCGGATTCGCGGGCGAGCTGGGCGGCCCGGTAGGGCCGGGTCAGCGGGATGACGACCTCCCGGCCGGCTTCGCCGATCAGGGCGTTGGTGCGCCGGTCGACCAGGCCGCCGTGGGCGAAGGGCAGCACATCGCGCACGGGGCCCGGCAGCCCGGACTTGATCTTGCTGACGATCTGGCCGCCGATGTCGCCCAGGGACGCCACGATCCGCGACCCGAGACCGGAGAACGCGCTGACGATGCCGCTGACCAGCGAGTTCACCGCCCCCACGGCCCGGGAGCGGGCGGACTCGAAGACACCGGCGATCGTGCCGGGGATCGCGGCCAGCGCGGACCCGATGCGGCCGGGCAGGGCGGCGAAGAAGCCGACGGCGGTCCCGGTCCACGAGCTGATCGCCGAGTTCGCGGAGGAGAACGCGCGGGAGAACACGCCGACGATCACGCTGCCGAGGGAGCCGAGCGCGGACCCGATCCGGCCCGGCAGGGCGGCGAAGAACGCCACCGTTCGCGAGAACGCGCCGGACAGCCACGACGTGAGCGCACCCCACGCACTGGTGAACGCGCCGACGATCACGGAGCCGAGGGAGGCGAGCGCCGAGCCGATCCGGCCCGGCAGCTCGGTGAACACGAACACGATCCCGGCGACGGCGGTGATCAGCGCGATCACCGTCGCGGCGACCGCGCTGGTGAACAGGTCGACCAGGGTGGCCGGGAGCTGGGCCAGCGCTTCCATGATCCGGCCGGGCAGGGCGGCGAAGAATCCGATGACGGTCTCCAGCCCGGCGGATACGGCTTCCTGGATCCCGGCCCACAGGTCGGTGAAGAACTGGCCGATCGTGCCCGGCAGGTCGGCGAGCGCCGTGAGGACGGCGGGCCCGAACTCGGTGAAGAAGCCGATGACGCCGCTGATCGCCGACGAGGCGGTGTCGAGGAGGCCGGTCAGGGCGTCGCCGAGGGAGGCGACGATGTCGATGACGGCCTGGAGCACCGGGACGACGACCTCGGCGGACACGAAGCCGACGATCGCGGCGACGAGCTGGAGCACCGGGCCGATCAGCGGCACGATCTGCGCCAGCAGGTTCGCGAACGCGGTCACCAGGACCGTCACGATCGTCACCAGCTGCGGCAGAAGCGGCAGCAGCGGAGCAATCGCGGCCGTTGCCAGCTCGACCAGCTCGGGAATCAGCGGCGCCGCCGCTGCGGCGAGCTGCACGAACGCGGGCACCAGCCCTTCGATCAGCTGCGGCACCAGCTCCAGGATCGGCGGCAGCAGCGTCGAGATCGCCTGGGCGAGGCTTTCCCCCAGCGCCGACAGGACCGGCCGGACCGCCTCGGCGATCTGCCGGAAGGCATCGGCCAGCGGCGGCAGCACCGGCATCAGCGCGCCGGCGATGGCCTCGATGATCGGCCCGAAGAGCGCCGCCAGGTTCTCCAGGACGGGCCCCAGGACCTGGCCGGCGGCGGCCGCCAGCTCTCCGAGCAGCGGCAGGAGCGGCGCCAGCGCCGTGAGGACCGCGCTGATCCCTTCGCCCAGCGCGGTCAGGGCCCCGGACGACGCGAGCACGTCGAACGCGCCGGCCAGCGCCGCCCCGACGGCCTGAAGCCCGGGGGCGATGGCGGCAATCGCGGGGCCGAGGGCGTTGATCAGCCCGGTCAGCGCCGGGCCCAGGGCCTCGAAAACGGGGGCCAACGCCGGGGCGATGGCCCCGATCTGGACGACCAGGGCCTGAAGGATCGGGCCGAGCTGGGCCGCGATCGTGGTCAGGGTCGCGAACAGGTTCCCGATCGCCTCCTGGCCCCCGGCGCTGTTGACGAACTCGCGGAACTGGGCGGTGATCCGCTCCAGGTTCGCCAGCAGCCCGCCGCCGCCCGCGCTCGCCGCGCTCAAGACACCGCGCAGGGCCGCGCCGACGTTCCCGAGGATGTCCCCCAGTTGGCGGAACGTTTCTGCTGCGGCGCGGACCCAGCCGACGGCCCGCCCGGAGGCGGCTGCGGTGGACAGGAACTCCCCGAGTCGGGTTCCTACGTCGCCGATCCACGCCCCGACCTGGGGGCCGAACGCCTGGGCGACGGCGGCCGCGATGTCGAGGAAGCCCCGGGCGAGCGGCGCCACGGCGGCCTGAAGGCCGCTGGCGGCCTGCTCGGTGCCGGTGATGATGCCCCGCAGCGACGTGAACGCCTCGCTGCTGGACAGGAACCGCAGGCCCTCGTTCGCCGCCAGACCGAACTGGCGCGCGACATCCGCGAGGTTCGTCCGCAGCGGCAGCAGGTTCTGCGCGGCCGCCGTGATCTGCCCGGCGAACTGCTCGAAAAAAGCCTGCTGGACCCCCTGCTGCGCCTCCCGCAGCGCGGGGGCGAGCGCGCGGACCTCGCGGGCGGCGTCGGCGGCGGCCGGCGCCAGGTCCTCGATCGCCTTCTCGAACTCGGCGGCGGACCCGAACGCGGCCTGGAACGCCTCGCCAACCCCGAGGAGGGCCAGGCGCAGCGTGCCGGTGACGACCTGGATCCCGGCGATGACCGCGGGGAGCGCGGCGAGAGACCCGACGAGCGGGGCGAGGGCCGCGCCCAGCGCCACCACGCCCGTCGCGGCGCCGGCGGCGGCGATCCCGACCGCGCCGAACGCGAGGAGCCCGCCGAGGAGCCCGGCGACCCGGGAGACAACGTTGCCGAGGCCGCTGAAGCCCTGGGTGAGACGGCGGGTGACGTCGCCGGTGTCGACATCGGCGTTGACCCGGACATCGATCTCGGGCCGGCGGGCAGCCAGCTCAGCGTCGAAGACCGTCCAGTCCGGACGCAGGACCGCGACGACATCAACGGTGAACTCGGCCCCGTCGAGGGCGGCCTTGATCGACGCCAGGAGCGCGTCGCGGTCGACACCGACCGACAGCGTCAGCTCGCCGACCCGGCGGATCGCGGCCCGCAGCTCGTCCCGGAGGCCGGACGCCTCGACGGTGACGGGGACCTGGACGGGGCGCAGCCCGCGTACGGCGTTGCGGAGCTGCGTACGGAACCGGACGAGGTCCGCGTCGACGGGGACCCGGGCGTCCTGGCCCCGCAGTGCGTCGCTGACGCCCTGGCGTGCCGATTCGCGGAACCGTGAGGTGTCCGCGAGGATCAGCAGCTCGGTGGAGGCGATCGTCACCGGGAGGGCTCCTGGCTGTGGGCATGGCGCTGAAGCGCCCCGGCCCACCAGCCAGCAAGCTCATCCCTATTATGACTTTTTGTCCCCCATGAGGCGGTTCAACATCTCCTGCCCCCGCGCAAGCCGGGCCTCATGCCCGATCGGCCCCGCCGGCGGCTCCCACAGCTCCCGGTGCAGGAGCTGCACCTCCTCCGCCGCCAGCCCCGCCGACACGAACGCCCAGCACGCCCCCACGATCCGCGCCGCGCCCGTACCCGGAACCCGGGGATCGAACCCGACCGTCACGGACCACGCCTCAAACTGCCACCACGACGCCGCCGCCCGCAGCGTGAGCCGGTGGGCCGCCCACCACGGCACCCCGTACACCCGCTCGGCCACCCGGTAGGCGATCACTTGCAGCGCCCCGACGGTCAGCGGGTCGGAGGGGTCCCGCATCCGCTCGCGCCAGTAGGCGTACTGGTCAGGCGGCAGAGCGCCGGGGAACAGGGCGAGGAAGTCGTCCCACACGGCCCACTCGCACGCGGCCATGCCGTCGGGCTGGGGCAGGCTGATCCGCAGGGGCTCGCCGTCCAGGTCCACGTCCAGGTCGACCACCACGGGAGGCCCGAACCCCACATCGTCCGGGCCCGGGTCGGCGGCGGTCACCGCCGCGAAGCCGCCGCGCGCTTCCGGGGCACCTGCTTGGCGGCCGTCTTCTTCGCGGTGGTCTTCTTCGCCGCGAGCCGGCGGGCCTGCCGGTTCCCGGTCCCGGCCTGGAGGGCCTCAAAGTGGGCCTGCGCCTCGGGGCCCCACTTCTCCACGAGGTAGCCGATGACGCCGCCGAGCGAGGTGTAGGTGACCTCTCGGTTGTCCGGGTCGTCGAGCATGGCCCGGATCTTCTCGCCGTTGTCCGTGCCGAAGATCGCGGCGGACAGGTACATCAGCATGCTCTCCGAGCCGCTGGTGTCGCCGGCCTCGTGCCGCTTGGCCAGCTCGTTCCAGACGACATCCTTCGGGCAGCGTGCGGTCATGGAGACCGAGCCGATCCGGGCGGGGATGTCCTCGGCGATCTTCTGGGTGTAGTCCGCCGTGCTCACTACGGTAGCCATACGACCACTATGTCCGCGTATCCGTATTTACATACGATCCGATCGGCTATCGGGGGATAGAGGCCGGGCGGGAGAGCTGCGGCTACAGCGGGAGTGCTGCCGCCCCTGCGGATCGGCGGAGCGGGCCCGAGCCTACCGGCCGTCCCGGACGGGGAACGGGCGGGCCCCGACGGTCAGGGCCCGCTTCATGAACGGCTGCGCCCGCATCCCGGCGACACTCGGCGCGTAGAAGACCTGCCCCCGGTCCTCCCAGCGCAGCACCCGGGCCCGCACGGGGAAGATCCGCCGGCCGGTCGGTCCGAAGATCCCTGTGCCCTCCTCAAGCCAGCGGACGACGGGGTCCTCCGACCAGACCCGGCCAGTGACGGTCTGCCCTTCTACCCGCACCTCGGTCCGGAAAGAGCGCGAGGTCTGCCCGGTCCTCTTCGGACACAAGGACTCGCAGGCGTCCCGGGTCCGGCCGGTCAGCCGCTCCACGAAGCGCACCACAGGCCCCTCCGCCCCGTAAAGGACGAACTGGACTTCCTGCTCGTTCCACGTGAAACCAGCCATGGGCTCATCATCCTGTCGGACAGACCCCGCCCTCAGGTCACCAGGCCGGGTCGTACCCGGCGCAGTCCCCGTCGCAATCCAGCGTCCACAAGGCCCTGGCCAGCATCGGCGGAGCGGTGTCCATGTCGGCGTACCGGTTCAGGGCGAACGGACCCTCCGCAGCACCGGGGAACGCCCGGCGGAGGACGGCGTTCAGATGGCCCAGGTCCGGGGTCTCCCCATCGGCCTCTAGGCGCAGCGCGCCTTTGAGAGCATCCGCGCCTCCGAGCGCCATGCCGGGGTGAAGCCACGGACCCCGTCCCCCGTCGGCGCGGGCGGTCACCCACACCTCCACGCCGTGGGAGTGCAGTCCGCCTCCCCAGTAAGGGCCGTCGAAGTCCAGGTCGAAGAGGCGGAACACCGCCGGGGCCGGGCAGCCCTCCCGGTGCAGGAGGAAGGCGTAACGGCAGTCCGGACACCAGGTCTCCCCGGCGGTCGGCGCGGTCGTGGCGGCCCGCAGCAGCTTTGTGTACGGCCCGCCCGTGACAGCCTGGGCTTCGCGGGCGCGCTGGGCGGCGGTCGGCTGGTTCCTTGGCATCATCGGCTCCGAGGCGGGCCCACGCCCCGCCGGATCGATGCACGGCAGGGCACGGGCCCCGCAGGACCTTGGCCACGGCCGACCTCGGCGGCGTGGGCGCGGGTCGGCGGCGAACGGCTGTGCGTGTCCAGCCGGTCGGCACGGTACAGGCCGCAGCACCCTGGGGGCGGAAGCCACGCCGTCGCGTCAGGGCGTCTTGCTCTTGGCGTAGTCCAGCCACAGCGCGACGATCGACCCGGCGCAACCGCCCTGCGGGCCGACGGGGTCGGTCCGGATCCACACCGGGCGCCGGTTGTCGATCGCCGGGCAGCACTCGACGGCCTGCCGGAGCAGCAGGTCGTCCCAGTGCCCGTTGGCGGCCTCGTTGGTGCGCTGCTGGCAGTCCGGCCCGCTCTGCGGGTCCCCGGGGTCGATGCACCGGTAGACCCCCACCTCCACAGTGATCCGCCAGCGGGGAGCCGGGATCGCGCAGTCCGCCCGGAACCCGGAGATCCGGGGGTTCGTGCCCGTCATGGCGGTGTTCTCCATGTTCAGCATCCGCACCCACGCCACGCCTTGGCCGCCGTCGTCGCAGTCGCAGTGGCAGGCGTCCATCGGCGGCCGGGACTGGCCGCGGTACCACATGCAGCAGCACGCGGGCCGTCCCGCCTGTGCGAGGGTCGTGCACACGCAGGTCGCGAGCCCGGCCATGATCTCCTCCATGACCGGGTCCCCGGACCGTGCCGGGGCCCGCGCGCCCATGAACAGACCCTCGGTCGCGTCCTCGCCGGGGCCAAAGACAATTTGTCTTCCGTCCTCCGGCCCGGGTTCCTGCCTCGCTCCGAACGACATCCCTTTCAGCTCCCGCAGTCCCAGAACCGGTGCTGCGGCAGGTCCGGCGTGTAGACGGCGGGCCGCGACAGCCGGCCGGTGGGGTTGACCAGCGACAGCCAGTCGTCCACCTCGTCCAGCCCGGTGCCCTTCCTCGGCCAGCTGTCGACCAGGTCGTAGCTGATGCCGTCCCGCTGGATGCTGCGGACCCGGCCGCCGATCCGGCACTTCTGCCCGCACAGGTTTCGGTACAGCTCGCACGCCAGGACGCTGACCGCGTGGATCGCGTCGTAGTCCTCGGCCGGGTCCCGGCCGAGGAGGTAGCGGACGCTGAACGTGCCCGGCTCGTCGTCGTCCAGCATCATGTCCTGGCACTCCGGCCAGCACGGGCCACCGTCGACGCGCACGAGCCAGTTGTCCGGCGGCGACGTCACCCGGTACGCGGCCGGGTCCAGCTTGATCCCGTCGACCTTCACCGCCAGCACCTCGGCGACCGGACCCGGAAGCGTCGTGCGGCACACCGGGCCGCACGAGCATTCCTCCGCGCAGCCGCACATCCGGTTCCGCACCTGGCCCTGCCACACGAACGGATCCAGCGGCCCCGAGCTGTTGCCGTACAACCCCCGGGCCTCCCAGGGCACGTACGGCTCGTACGGGGAGCACGGCGTCCGGCACGGCCGCACCACCACCTCGCACAGCCCCCAGGCGCTGGCGGTGAGCTTCCGCAGCCGCTCCGACGCGATCACCAGCGCCTTCTCCGCCTTCTTCCGCTGCTCCTCGGGGGCGTCCGGGCCGGGCCAGTCCGTACAGCACTCGGTGTCCACGGGCCACGGCCGGCAGCAGTTCGGCCTGCTCACTGCTTCACCTGCGCCCGGTCGGAGATGGTGCCGTCTGCGGCGTGCTTCCGGACGCGGACCGGCCCGGCGGGCCGGTCGGTCCGGCACGAGAGCGTGCTCTTCACGAACGGGACGGCCTGGGCGTCCTTACTGCCGTCGTCGTACTGGATGGCCACGGCTTCAGTCCTCCTGCGGTAGGCGGATCGCGGTGGCCTTCAGGCTTTTGGGGCTGCGGGCTTGTTCTCCGTCGTCATGGGGACAGTGATGACCTCCCGGTCCCGGTAGGCGGACTTGTCGGCGCGCTTGACGGTGACGGTGTACCGGCCCGGGTTGCGGTAGTCGTGCACGGTGGACACGGTGCCGTCCTCGCCGACGGTGACTTCCTGCTCCGGTGTGCCGTCGCCCCAGTTGACCAGGGCCTTGCCGGTCGACTGGCCAGGCAGGGTGACCTTCGCGGAGACCCGGTTCGGGAACTCGGTCGTCCCGGCGCCGGTCACTTCCACCTTCGGGTTGTCGCTGGGGAGCGGGATGGTGACCTTCTTCTCCGTGCACACGGCGGTGTCCTGCTTGTCGCACACCTTGATGGTCTTCTCGCCCGGGGTCGTGTACTTGTGCTCGACGGTGCGCAGGTCGGCGACTTCCTGCACGGGGGTTTCGTCGCCCCAGTCGACGGTGACCGGCCCGAGGCCGTGGTTGTCGGGGCGCAGGCGGACGGTGTTGCGGGGTTCCTCCGTGGTCAGGCCCTCCACGACCAGGTCGGCGGGGTCGGGAACCGGGCGGGGGACGTCCTGGCACTGGCAGTCCATCTCCGGCGGGGCGAGCGTGGTGACGATGTAGCCGAAGGGCTCCTCGGGGTCCAGGGCCTCGCCGAGCGGGGAGGGGCGGCCGTCGATCAGCTCGACGTCGTACGGTCCCCTGCCCCACTTGGCGCCGTTGCGGGTCCGGCCGGTGGTGGTGAAGGTGACGGAGTCCTCACCGCCGATAGCGATCGGGCCGGGGGTGCCCCCGGCGATCCAGGGCACGGGGAAGTACACCCACTGACCCTGGGCCTCCTCGCCGGTGCAGGCGTCCCCGGCGCCGTCGACCTGGGCCCAGATCTCGACCGCGTAGCCGGTTGAGCAGTCGACCTTGTTCGAGACGTAGACGCCGATGGGGTCGCCTTCATCGTTGCGGCGGATCCGGTAGGTGGGGTTGATCATGCCGAACGCGGCGAAGTTGATGCTGCACCAGACGATCTCGACGGTCCACCACTTCACCGTGTCGCAGCCCGCGCGGGCGAGGCACTGACGGCCGGCGAAGTTGCGGAGGTTGCGCTCCTGGCCCTCTTCGACCTCGGGGGTGAGGGTGATCGACACGATGCCGTCGGTGATGACGCTGTTGCACGGCCCGTACACGGGCCGGCCGCAGCCGTCGACGCGGGTGAGTCTGATCCGGTCGCCTTCCACGACCGTGGGGCAGATCGCAGCCATCCGCCTACTCCTCTCTATCCGGCGGCTTGGCCGCTCGGGGTGGTGGGGGTGCAGCCGCACGGGTCGACCTGGACGGCGAGGGCGATGCAGTCGGCGGAGATGACGTAGGTCCGCTCGGCGATGGCGCCGCGCCGGTTGGTCGACGGGTCGAAGGCTTCGTGCGCGAACACCGGGGTGCGGCGCAGGATCGGCTGGCCGGTGGCCAGGACCCACCAGCCGGCTGCCGGGGGCGGCCTGTCGCCGGGGCCGCGCTGGTCGACGTAGCCGGAGCCGGGGATGACGACGGACCCGTACGGTGTCCGCCACACGGGCCCGTCGCGTTCGGCGATCTCCAGTTCCCGCATGTAGGTGAGGGCCTGGACGGGGACGTGTAGGTAGATCAGCCCCGCGTACCGCTGGGAGGCGACGGCCTCCAGGAGGGCTACGGCGTCGTCCAGGCCGACGGTCTCACCGGCCTTGAGTTCGACCAGGTCGGGGCGGGTGATCTGCTGGTCCCAGAAACGGCGCTCGACCTGGAGGTCTTCGCCGCGGGTGAGGGCCTCGATCGCCTTCGTCTCGCTGGGGAACACCGGGGTGCGGCAGTCGATACCGGAGACGATGGTGAACGGGGCGGCTTCGACGCGTACGGGCTCGAACGGCTCGATGGGCTTGTCCCAGTCAGTGGGCTGGCCGTCCTCGCCGATGGGCGGGCACCAGCCGTCGACGTAGCCGGTCTTGAGGTTGCACGCCTCCGACCAGTACTCGATGCCTCTCTCCCAGCGGCCTTCGGGGTCGCCGGGGACTTCGGGGATGGCGCCGATCAGGGTGTAGCGGCGCGGCGCGACGACAGGCGGGGGCACCTGGTGGCGCGGCACGTACGGCGCAGGTGTGGTCATGGGCGCGGCCTCCACAGCCGGTAGGCGCCGCCCACCCCGCGCGGGGTGGGCGGCGGGAGGCCGTTACTTGCTGGTCCTCTTGGCGGTGTCGCCGCTGGCGAGGAGCCCGCTGGCGGCGGCGGTGGTGGCGTTCGCGGTGACGGGGGTCGCCGACCCTCCGGCGCCGACGGCGGTGACCCGGAACTCGTACGGCGTCTCGGCCTGGAGGCCGCTGACCGCCTTGGTGTAGGGGCTGGTGCCGGCGGGGACGGTCTCGGCGGTGGACCACTGGCCGCTGCCGGTCCGGTACTGGACTTCGAAGCCGGTGGCGGCGCCGCCGCTGCCCTTGGCCCACTCCCACTTCAGGGTGACCGTGTCGGCGGTGGGGGCCGGGTTGTCGGCGGTCAGCGTGGTCACGGCCACGGGGGGCGGGACGACCGGCGGGGTTTCCTTGCACTCGATCTTTTCGTGGCTGCCGGACTGGCCGTTGGGGCAGAGCGGGAACTCGAACAGGTACTTCAGCCCGCAGCGGGAGATGAGGCACCACATGTCCTCCAGGAACATGCGGACCCTCTTGTTCTTCTGGAGGTTCTCCCGGTCGTAGACGGCGTCGAGCTGCACGGACGGGCCCTGGATGGCCTGGAAGGCGCCGGACTGGTAGAGCAGGATCTGGACCGTGTTGGGCCACTGCTTCGGGTTGAGGTTGCCGCCGATGGGGTGGGTGGGGTCGACTCCGGCGTCCTGCCACTCCCACACGTACTGGAGGCGGATGCCGCGGGAGGCGAAGAGGCGGTCGACGTCGGCGTCGGTGACGGACCAGCGGTTCTGGATGCCGAGCTTCTTCGACAGGTCGACGCGCAGGACGTCGCGCAGCCACATCGGGGCGATGCCCTCGAAGGTGGTGGTCGTGGACAGGCGCTTCTTCGCCCGCAGGTGCTGGACCTGGAGGGAGAGGTACGACAGCAGGGCCTCAAGGAGGCCGGGGCCGTGGAGGTCGAAGTCGTCCTTGCTGACGTTGATGAAGCCGCCGGACTCGCCCTTGGTGATGTCCACGACGCGCTTGATCCGCTTCGCGTTCAGGCCGCGCCGGTAGATGTTGAGGCCCTGGGCGATACCGCGCTGGATCTGGGAGTCATCGACGCGGGACAGGAGGATGTTGTCGATGATGCAGAACGAGCAGGCTTCCAGGACGCACTGGTCCCAGCCCTCGCGGCACGGGATCTCCACGCAGGGCTTGACGAAGTCCGCCTTGTTCATGTCCTCGTGGGAGAAGCAGAACGGGGTGTCGGCGAACACGTCCGCGTAGTCCGCGGTCGCCGGCCACATCACGCCGCCCTTGGTGGTCGTGATCGTCGGCAGGTCGAGCATGCCGTCGAGGGTCGCTTCCAGCGGACAGAGCTGGTTGATGATCTCCATCGGCGAGCACCAGGCGTAGCCGTGGGCGGCTGCGGCGAGGGACGCGGTCTGGCCGAGGCCGTTGGCGTTGCCGGCCGCGACGAGCGAGGTGTGCTTGTTCTCCAGCGCGGCGATCAGGGATCCGCCGGGGAGCAGCCGTTCGTTCGCGGCCTCTTCCAGCTTGTGGAAGTCCCGCATCTGCTCCTCGATGAGGAGGGTGGGGTCGACGTGCCGGTTGAAGGTCGCGATCCCGGAGCGGCCGGTGGCGTTGCCGAGGCGCTGGAGGGACTGGACCTTGCTGGCGGCGACGGACGCGAGGACGGCCATGGAGGGGATCTCCTGGCCGGAGAACACGCCGGGCCCGTCGGAGGAGGCGACCATGGTGTAGCGTTCGGCGGCGCGCTCGACGCGGGTGGGCTGGATCGGTTCGGTGGCGTGCCGGGACGCGCGGCGGAGTCCGCCGAGGGGGGTGGCGCGCTTCCCGCCGGCGGTGACGACGGCTGTGCTGCTGTCGCCGGGGTCGCCCGGGTCGCCGGTCTGGGCCGGGACGGTCGCGGGGGCCGGTTCGGGGGTGACGGTGCGGGTGCCGCTGATCTTCTCGGCGAGGGCGGTGGCGGTCGCCTTGCGGGCCTCGGCGGCGCGCTCGGCCTCAATCTGCTGCACCTCGGTGTTGATGCCTTCGGAGACCTCGGCGAGGGTCGACAGGAACGCGACCTGCTCATCCGTGATCTCTTCGTCGTCATCAATGGTGACCGCGCTGGACTTCTCGCGGACCTGGTCGGCGAGCTGGGCGAGGTCGATGTCTTCGGCGGTGACCGCTGCGGAGATCAGGGCCTGCCGCTGGGTGGGTGCGTCGTCTCCGGTGATCTCACGGAGCCGGGCAAGCAGTTCTTCCAGGTTCACGGCTCTGGTGGCCTTTCGGGGGGCAGGAGGAACCAGGGCTCCAGGCCCACCAGCCATCAGAGGTACAAAAATCGTATAACAGAGATTTCGGGAGTTCGGGGGCGATGCGGTACGGGGCTACGCTGCCCGCGTGACCGTCACGATCTACGCGTACCGGTGCCCCTACTGCGACGACGGCGACATGGGCGATTCCGTCGGCCGCTGCCTGCACTGCGCAGGCGCCGGGCGGATCACCCGCGACGATGCCGCGGGGATCCCTGAGCAAGACCTCGTCCGGCTGCCCGTCCCGCCCGGCGTGGCGAAACGCGCCTGCGGCGGCTGCGCCACCCGACCCGGCAGCCCCGAACGCGAGGACGGCCGCGACCCTGGCGAGGACATGCCCTTCTGGTGCCACGTCGGCATGGGTCACGCCTACGGCGGCGAGTACCGCCCGGCCGGCTTCGTCACCGGCCCAGGCGGCGAGGAATTCCCCCTCGGCGCGCTGGTCTGCGCCGGCTGGTGGGCCAAGGCCACCGGGTCGCCCATGCCCCGCGAGGAGTTCCGCGACGACAGCCCGCAGAAGAACCCCCGGGCGCTAGGGTCGCCGTAGCGTGTCCCTCCCAGTCGTAAGCCGGGAGGGACACAGCGTCCGCGCCGACAGCTCGAAGACAATTTGTCTTCCTACTCCAGGACGCGCCCCGTCTCGGTGTCGACCTTCCGGTACGACCCGCCTTCGACCTGCACGGCGCTCTGCGCTTCCTCAGGTGTCAGGTACGGCACCGCCGAGCCGTTGTCGTTCGTGTGGACGTACCGCACGGCATCCCGCCCGGTCGTGTAGGACCGGCCGTCCGAGGTCACCGTCACCCGTCCTCCGCGACCGCCGCCGTTGCAACCGCACATCTCACACCACCTCCACCGTCTCGTCCCGGTCCTGCTCCTGACTCTGTGCCGGGACCGTTCCTTCCGTGTCTCCTGCATCCCCTTCCGGGGTGCCTGCCGGCTCGTCCTCCGCGCCAGCAGGCGCGATACCGCCGCTGCCGGGGGCGTCCTCGGCCGCTGCGGCGCTCGCGCGGACCGCGAGGCTGCCGATCGTGGCGACGGCCGCGCACGCTTCTGCCCGGCTCCGGGCGTTGATGGTCTGCTTCCCGGGCAGGGTGCTGTCCCCGCTCGCGCAGATCTTCTTCACGGCCACCCAGGCGGCGGCGATCGACCGCGACTTGTCGAACCCGGCCCGCTCCTTGATGTGCCGGGCGGTGCGCTCCACGTAGTCCGGCAGGCCGATGCCCTTCCCGGACGCGGTCAGCGCGGCCGCAGCCTGGATGTCCCGCTCGTCCAGGTCGTCGCCGATGCCGTCCACGATGGCCATCACCAGCGCCACCGTGTCCTCGTCAAGCGGCGGCAGGTCGCGCCAGCCGCCGTTGTCGGGGCCCGCGTCTGCCGTGAGGGTGTCCCCGGCCCGCTCATCACCGCCGGGGACACCCTCACATCCGCAGTCGCCCCCGGCCGGCTCGGGACCGGCGGGGGTGACTGCGGACTCCGCGCTCGCGGCGCTGGCAGGCACCAGGGCACCCGCCGCGATCAGCGCGAAGTCGTTCCGGGACGGGTGCGGGAACCCCGGCGTGTTGACCGCCAGGGCGGCGACCAGCTCCAGGGATCCGCTTCTCGTCCTCCAGTCGCCGGAGAACCTGGCCAGCGACAGGCGCCGGCGCTCGTCCTCGTCCAGGTCGGGGAGGACGGCCCCGGCGACCCAGATGCCGTGCTCGTCCTCGCCGGCGCGCACCACGGCGGCCATGGTGCCGGTGTTGTCGTAGTGGGCGACCGCTGGTGCGGCGGCGAGGGAGGGAGCGGCGTGTCCTGTGTCCATCGTGATCAGGCCGACGTCCAGCTCCCCGTCGGGCAGGTCCATCGTCGTCTGGTGGAAGTACCGGTAGCCGGTGGGGCTGGTGGGCGGGGTGACGCATTCGCCTTCGTAGCCGACGTGGCAGTTCGGCATGCCGTCGTGGGACCAGGCGGCGAGGTGCCCGCGGATCCGGCCGTCCGCCGTGACGCGGACCGCGCGGGGTCCGTCCAGCTCGGGCGGGTCGAACCATGCCCGTGGCGGCGGCCACGGCACCGGGCTGGTCGCGCTCGCGACGAGGATGCGCCAGCGTCGCTCCCGTGGTGGGCTGGCGGCCGCGGTGAGCGGCGCGGTGTCCGGGCGGCGCTGGCACGGGCATTCCGGCGCCGGCGTGTCTGCGGGGATCACCACGGCGGCGGCGGTAGTGTCCGCGTCGGGCCCGGCTTCCTCCTCGGGCCCCTCGGTGTCTGCCTCGGGCTCTGCGGGGTTCTCCGCGCTCGCGGTCACTTTCTTGGTCTTCTCCCACGGCGACTGGATCGACGCGTCCTGAAATGCCTTCGCCGCGCTGTGGTACAGGCTGGTCAGGCGGGTCTTGACCGCCGTCTCCTGCTCGGGGGTGAGGCCCTTCGTGCCGCCCCTGCCGCCGTTCATGACCGCGGCCGCCGCCGTGATCCCGTTCCACACGGCGCGCAGCTCGCCGTCGATGACGGTCGCGACCGGCATCTTGTAGCTGGAGGGCGGGGCGTCGGGGTCGTGCCACAGGAACGCGCGCCCGTACTTGGCCAGGTCGAGTTTCCCGGTGTCGTCGGTCGCCCACTTGCGGACCGCTGTACGGGCGGCGTCGCCGTCCCAGGGTGTCTCGCGGGGCGCGAAGGGCAGGTTGGCAGCGGCGCTGACGGCCGCCGTCACGGTCGTGGTGCTCATGGATTTCTCCTCTACGGCGGCCGTCACCGCGATGGCGGGGACGACCTTGACGCTGCACCGGCAGTTGATGACGTTCCCGGCGGACCCGTTGGGGTCTCCGGGGTAGCGGAGTCGTTCACCGCCGACGGTGAACGGTTCATCGAGGGCGACTTCCTGGCCGTCCGCTTCGCGGTGGGCGTCGCGGGTGCGGTCGTCCAGGACGGCCACCCACTTCTTGAGCGCGGCCGCGCGGCCCGTTTCCTGTTCCGAGGTCTGTCCGGCGTCGTAGGCGCCGGACGACTCGGCGTTCGTGGTCTCGGTGACCGCCGTGGTGGTGGCCTCCGCCCGCCAGGGCCGCCCTTGTTCCTCGACGGTGGCGGCGCGGGCCCGCGCGAGGGCTTCGAGTGCGCGCTGCACGTCCGGCGGTAGGGACGGCTGCTCGCGGGGGGCCGTGCCGTGTTCGGCGCGGTCCAGCTCGCGCATGGCGGCCGCGCGGACCCGCGTGGGCAGGTCGGCGGTGGCGACGATGCGCCGGTACTCGGCGAACCGGTCCCGGGAGGCGCGGCCGGCGGCGTCGATGGTGAGGATGTCGCCGACGGCGGCGCGTTGAAGGGCCTCGGCGTCCTGGTGGGCGTAGACGCTGGTGAGGGCCTGCTGTGCGGCGGCCCATACTCTCCGGAGCCAGCCGCCGGAGGTGATGCGGGTCGTGGCGGCGTCCCCGGCGCGCTGGATGTCGGCGGGGGCGGGGTCGTGTCCGGCGGTGTCCCGGTAGGAGCGGCGGTAGATCCGTTCGATGACGGGCCTCACGAGCCGGTCGACGGTGGCCCGCCACAGGCCCTCGCCGGGCCAGGCCCTCATGTCCGGCGGGCCGGCGGCGGTGAGGATGCCGTCGGGGGGCGGGGTGCGGCCGTCGAGGACCGCGCGGCGGGCGGCGTCGAGGTAGACCGTCATCGCCTTGACGATGGCGGTCTCCATGTCGTGCTCGTCGCGGCTACGCGGCATGGGCCGCCGCCTCGGCTGTTTGTTCGAGCGCCATGAGCAGGTAGTCGCGGTGGTGGGGGACGCCTTCGGCGAGGAGTGCGCGGACGTACCGGTCGACGGTGTCGATCATCCAGGGCTGGTCCGTGGCGAGGGCGGTGAGTTCCCGGTAGGCGCCCGCGAGCATGGTGTTGTGCCAGTTCGGCTGGGCCTTGAGGTGGGTGTGGATCTGCGCGAGCGGGACTTCTTGCAGGGCGCCCCGGTAGCCGCGCCCGTAGGAGTTGAGGAGCCACTGCCCGGAGCGTTCCAGGGCGCGGACGGTGGCGAACTCCATGAACCGCATCTGCCACTCGTCGTCTCGGGCGGCGGTGGCGGCCGCGGTGACCGGCGCGGCGGGGACAAGTTCACCCACGGGCTCGCTGGTCGTGGGGCTCGCGGTGGCCTGCCCGGGAAGGCGTACCGCCTCCGGGGCAACCTCGTCGTCCCCGTGGTGGCTGGGCGGGAGCCCAGCTGCGGAGGTGAGGCCGGGCCGGGGCCCGGGAAGCGAGGGTTCCTCGGGGGGCACCGGGCGGGCGGTGGCCGGGTCCTGCTGCGGGTTGTCGGCGGCGCCTTCGGCCGGCTCGTTCTGCCCGGGGGGAAGCGCCGGGGCGTCGCCGGGGCCGACGGGCTCCAGTGCACGCGGCCCCGGGACCTCCGGGGCGGCGGGGTCTTCGACGTCGATGCCGAGCTGACGGAGCATCTGCGGCGCGAGGGCGGGGTTCGCCAGGGCGATCTTCTCCCGCAGGCGGCGCTTCCTCTCCTCCTCCTTGGGCATGTCCTCCTCATCGAAGCCCAGCTCACGCAGCAGGGCGGCGTCCGACAGGACGCCGGAGGTGTGGGCCTTCTCCGCCTCGGGGGCCCGGTCGGGGCGCTGGGACAGGGCGGTGATGTCGTAGCCGATGCCCCACTCTTCGGGCTGGCCGACGCCGAGCTGCTGGAGCATGGGCCGGTAGAAGTGGTGGGTGAGCGCTTCGCACAGCAGCTCGACCCGGGGTGCCACGGCGACCTGGATGGCCTCGTCCTTGATCAGGAAGCTGTTCCAGTAGGTGCCGTTGCCCAGGCCGAGCAGGATCTCGGCTGGGATGCTGAGGCCGGTGGCGAGCCGGCGGATCGCTTTCTCCAGCAGCTCGCCTACCCGTTCATCGAACGGGGTGGCGAAGGTGAGGTGCTTCAGCGCGGCGATGCTCTCGGCGGATCCCGTGAGCATCAGGGGGACGACGGCCCCGGCGAGTCCCCGGTCCTTGATCGGGGCGATCATGCTCTCCATCAGGGCGCGCACGAGCGGCGACGACGAGAGCGGGTTGGGGCCGTCGCTGGTGTCCGTGCCGCCGACCACGGTCAGGTCGTCGGGGATCCCGAGGAGGCCGGCGCCAGCGAGGCGGGAGTCAGCGGAGGCGTTGATGTGCGCGGACAGGGCGAGGATCTGCCGCAGGACGCCGCGCAGGGCGATGATCGAGCTGTCCGGATCGATCGCGCGGCGGGCGTGCGGCTGCCACAGGCGGATGAGGGCGGAGGCGTCGCCCTTGTCCTGAGGGGAGCCGATGTTCAGCGGCACCCACTCGATCGTCTCGGGGAGCTGGATCTCGGGGCGGCCGTCGATCCCGGTGCGGAGTTCGTCGCCGGATGCGGCGAGCCATCTGCGGGCCTTGAGGTGGGGATCGGTGAACCCGGCCAGAAACGATTCGCCGGGGATCTCCAGGTGGGTGACCCAGCGGCGGATCATCTCCGCCTGCCCGGCGCCCGCGTTGAACAGTTCGTCCAAGGGCTGGAGAAGCCGTTCGGCGTCCGGGTCGCCTTCGGTGACGGGCTCGGGGACGGTGGAACCGTCGGCATCGATACGGCCGGCGTAGAAGCGGACACGGGAGCAGGCGTTCGCGAGCCAGTCGGTGCCGGAGCGCAGCTCGGGGACTTCGTCGTAGCGGTCCCAGGCTTCGGGCTGCCAGGGTGCGCGCCGGGTGGTGACGGCGTGGACCTGGTCCTGTGTCACGAGGGCGGCTGAGGCCAGGATGCGGGTGCGGCCGGTGTCGACCACGGCGCCGGACTCCTCGTCCAGCTCCGGCTGCGGGCGCTCGTGCCGCAGGAACGGCGGCATCCTCACCATCGCCGGTCAGCTCGCCGTCTGGCCCGGTACGTCCGCGAGGTGGCTGATGACCCGCACGGAGGCGGTGTCGGGGGTGTGGTGGACGACGTGCCGTACGGGGGGTGGGCTGTCGAGCCAGGAGGCGATGATGCCGGTGAACCACGACAGGGTGAGCACGAGGGCGGGGTAGCGGAACCAGGGGCTGTCGCCTGCCCAGTAGGCGGCCGCGGTGACGCCGATGGAGATCCAGATACTGACGCACCAGGTACACGCGGTGAGGCGGGCGACGAAGGTGGCGGTGCGGTGGCCGGGGGCGGCGATGTAGTGCACGCGGCGGTGCAGGGCCTCCCGGGCCGGCGCGGTGAGGTCGTCGTCCACGACCAGACGGGACAGGCGGAGGATCGCGCCGAGCGCGAGAGCGTACGTGATCACATGAGCGTCCACCCCACGAGCATATGTCCGCTTTAAAGCTTATTGCCCTATTAGGGGTGCTGTGGGTGGTCCAACCGTGATCTCCTTCCGCCCATGACGACCACGATCCTCGACCACGTCGAAGCCGCCCTCGCGAAGGTCCGGGACGAGCACCGCGTCCTGTACACCGTCGGCTTCGCGGACTCCGTCTACCGGGAGGCGATGCGCCAGGCCCTCGCCGTTCTCTACGGCTGGACCCCCGACAAGGCCACCAACGACCACGTCACCCAGTGGCTGCGGCACCGGCACTGCACGATCGCGTGGCACCAGCCGCACAGCACCGGCGCCCTCGTCGTCTCCGGCGACGCCCCGGTGACCTCGCCCCCGAACATGTGGCTCGCGCTCTTCCCCGCATCCGACCAGGACGGCGCCCTTGCCTTCCCGTGCTGAACCCTGCCGGAAGCGGCGACCGCCCGAAGACAATTTGTCTTCGGGCGGTGAGGAGGGGTCTTCAGCCGGCCAGCCGCAGGTTCGGCCGGGCCTCGGGCGCGGGAGCGCCCTCGCCACCGTCCGGGTCCGGGTCGGAACCGGTGCCGGTCCTCGCGTCGGCGGCGCGACGGGGCCGCTGCATGTCCCCGACGGGGAACCGCAGAGCCCACACCTCCGTCGCCGGGTCGTCAAGGTGGTTCACCATGTGCGCCACGGACTCGTACCCCGCGAACAGCGGGTGGATCAGGACGTAGCCCTGCTTGGTCCTCGGATGAATGAGCCCCAGATCCCTCAGATCACTCATCGCCCGCGACACCGCGCCCTTGGTGATGTTCAGGCGCTCCGCGATGTCCCCCTGGTAGATACGGACGTGGCCTCCGGGCTCCTGGCGGGCGGTCAGCACGTCGAACACATCCCGGGCGGTGCCCCTCAGGCGCGCGTTCGGAAGCTGCTCCCAGATCGCCGGGTTGTGGACGACGGCGACGCCCACCGTGTTCTCGGGAAGAGTCATCGTGTCCTCGTCTCTGGCTTCGGGATGGCGATGGTCCGCGTCTTGAGCGTCGTACCCATCCGCTCGATGAGCGCCCGGTGCTTCCGGCTGCCCCAGCGGTAGGCGTACTGCGGGTTGATCTGGTACCGGCCCTGACGCTCCTTCCAGGCGAAATTGTGCCGGTCCAGCAGCTTGAACGCACGGTTGATTCGCGTGTGATGACACTCGAAGTGCTGCGCCAGCGCGCTCTGCGTCGTCACGAGCACGCCGTCCTTGTCGTGCCCTGCGGCCATGTGCCCCAGCAGCGCCGACGCGATCGGCGTCAGCCCGAAGCGCCACAGGTTGTCGTGGATGTCGGCGTCGAAGGTGATGTGCCGCTTCGACGGGAACGCGTATGCCCTTGGTACCGGGTCGGCCTGGATGATCCCGCCGCGCTCGGCGATCTTCTCCAGGGACTTCAGCAGGAACGCGGTCTGCCGAGCCGGATCGGGAGCCGCAGGTGCGGTGGACGGCGGCAGGGGAACCAGTCTGGGCCGCTGCCGCACCAAGTTGTGCGCGGGACCGGCAGAGCTGCGCCGTGCTTGTGCCACCTGACCTGCTCCTTTAGCTTGCCGTGCTGCTCACAATATACCAAACGAGTGAACTTTTGACTGGTTCTGGAAGGGCGCGACCATGATCAACTTGTTCTGGTCGTGTTGTGCGGCTACGCGCACAACTTCCAGGGGTCCAGGGCCCCTCAGTTGTGCGCACCAGGCGCACAACACTCACGCATTTCCGCAGGTCACAGCGCTGCCCCTATCTTCCTAAGAGGAACTGCCCCACACTCGCCATACCGGCCCAGCTGCCAGTGGGCTCCGCGCGCCCAGGGTCCGCACAAGATGTGCGCCGCCATCGGGGCTGAGGGGATGTCACCGAATTGGCGTGGCCGATATCCGTGGGCGGCTGAGGTACCTCCGTACCCCGTATACCGCCTGCGCGCATCGCTTCGGCTGACTTTCTGTGGCTGAGCACCACGAGTCCCACCGTTCGTACCCACCGTGTCCCCGAGTTGTGCGCGCAGGCCGCACAACTTCCCCCCGCAGCACACCTGATGCGGTCTCGCGGACCACCAGGACCGCAGTTCCCCCGGAGCATGGACCGGAGGGGACGGGCACCGCTGGGTCAGTGAACCGGATCAGCCCGCCCTCGCACCTATCAGGCCGCTGCGGCTGCTCTCACACACCACGCACACCAGCTGCCTTCCTGCCGGAGCGCAAGATCCTCCTTCGGATGGTTCAGTACCAGAGCCCGCTTGTGGACCGTGCAGAACATCGCGGTCGCGCTCACATCACGGTGCCGCAGGTAGACGTATCCGTACCGCTTGTGCACGGAGTCGTCGTAAAGCACCTCCCACCCAGGAAGCTCTGGACAGGGACGGAGCGACGGGCGGCTGCGGCCAAGTCCCGGCGTGATCGGAAAAGTCATAGCGTCATGCTAGAAACACCAACCGGCCCTAGTCGATGCGCTGAGCCGCCCACCCGGACGGCCGCACATCCTCCACCCGCACCGGCCGCCGCTTCACCCGCGACATCACCTCGTCCATCCCCGGCACCGGCAACAGCTCGTACGCCAGGTACACCGCCGCATCCAGCTCACCGGGCGAATCCGGATCGGCCGGCTGCCACGTCGTCCACCGGCCCTCCAGATTCGTCAGCACCGCACCGAACCGCGCCCGGTCCTCAGCGACCTGCTGCGCGATCGGGTCCGCCCGCAGGAGCTTCCCCACCTTCGCCCGCACCAGCTCGATCCGCGGGGGCAGCCGGTCGTACGGATTCCGCTCCGCCTCCGGAGTGCCGGCGTGCTCCTCCTCCCACTCCTGCAAGAGCGCCACCCACGCCGTCCGCACCAGCGTCTTGGTCATGTCGCCGCCGAAGTTCGCCTCCATCACGACCCGGTCCGCGCCGATCTCCGCCGCCAGACGGCACACCTCGCGCGGCCACTGCGTCGACGGCATCACCGCCGTACGGTCGTGCGTCCAGTACAGCCGCCGGTCCGTCCCCAGGAACCCGCCGACGATGCCCACGGTGTCGCGGCCGCCGCCGCCCGGGTCGACCGCGACGGCCGCCTTCATCACCTCGGGCAGCCCGGTCAGATGCGTACGTTGCCGCACCATCTCGTCCGTCAGCAGCGCACCCTCGACTGGCTTCGGATCACCCTGGTAGAGCGCCCCCCAGCCCCGGGCCCTGGCCGTCACCTTCCGGTCCGCCCAGTGCCGCTCCAAGGCCTCGCGGTCGTCCACCGGGATCCGAGGGTGCGGCAGCGGATCGCCATGGCTGCGGCCGAGCGGGTCCGGACCGTGCTGGATCGTCAGATCGCAGACCGCCGGCAGATGGATGACGGTCCACTCCCCGCCGTCCTCCGCCCGCCCCTCCCGCTCCAGGAGCCGGCCGGCGACATCGTCCTCATGCCAGCGGGTCATGATCAGCACCGTCACGCCGTCCGGTGCGAGACGGGACGCCAGATCGTCCCGGTACGCGCTGTCCGTGGCATCCCGGAACGTCACGCTGTCGGCCTCCGCCCGGGACTTCACCGGGTCATCGATGATCAACAGGTCCGCGCTGTGGCCGGTGATCGACCCGCCGATCCCGACGGTCCGCATCCCGCCGCCGCTCTCCAGCGACCAGTCATGGGCCGCCGTGGAGCCGGCATCCAGCCTCAGCCCGAACTCGGCGCCGTGCTCCAGGACCAGCTTCCGCACCGCCCGGCCGCGCTGGATCGCGAGCAGCGACCCGTACGAGGAGACGATCACCTTCGTCGCCGGCTCGTTGGCCATCCACCAGAACGGCGTCCACACCGCCGCCGTGACGGACTTCCCGACCTGGGGCGGCGTCGTGATCAGGATCTTCCGGACCTCGCGCCGCCGGGCCCGCACCATCGTCCGCGAGATCAGATCGAGGTGCGGCCGCCGGACGTACGCCGGGTCGAGGCCGTACGCCATCGTCGCCGGATCCCGCTTCAGCGCCTCGGCGCTCTCCGCCAAGGCCCGGTGGTACTCGGTGAACAGCTCGCCGTCACTCAACCCGTCGGCCAGCTGGTCGGGCACCGTGGTCATCCCGGCACCCCCGGAAAACTTGTGACGATATGTCCAGCCTGCTCATGCTACGGCGGCCCGGTCCGGCCCGCCGCTGACCAGGGAGCGTGCAGGCCGTGCAGGAGGCCCGTGGGCGGCCGAACAGACCCCACGGGAGGGGAAGTATGCGGGGGCCACCGAACGCCCCGGAGTCGGGCATGTGACCGTTCGGGGGGGACGTCGGTACGCCAAAGGGTCCACCACCCGATACGGGTGACGGACCCTTGCCCGAGGACCATACGGTCAGGCGCCGCCGGCCAGGAGCCGGTCCAGCCCCGTGTGGTCGTAGACCACCTTGCTGACCGCCGCCTTGCCGTCCTTCACCTGTATGGCCAGGCCGATCCCCGAGCCGGGGTTCCGGCCGGCCGGGGCATCCCCCGTGGGGGTGTACCACGCCCACCACAGGCCATCGCCATCCTGGGCGAGAGCCTGGTACTCGCCGTGGTTCCGGCCGCCACCCGCCTCCGATTCGACGTACACCCGCGCGGCCTCCACCGCCGCCGTCCGCTCTGCCTGGAACAGCCCCACCGCCTTCCGCAGCGTCTGCCCGTTGGTGCGGTCGCTCAGGGGCAGGACCATGCCGCACTTTCCGAGCGGGAACCACTGGGGCTGCGACCGCCCATAGGTCTGCACCCCGACGCAGGTCTTGCCACGGTGGCGCTTCACCCCGTGGAGAGACGCGCCGATCAGGGTGGACCCGCTGGCGGTGTCGATCGTGATGGCGACATCCCGGCCGTTGAGGGCACGGACGACGCATGCCATCTCCGCACCCTGCCAGGTCGCGTTGGTACTGCCGTACAGCCGGAAGTCGCTGGGGTGGATCACCAGGGTCATGAGGGTTCTCGCCTTCGTCGTCTTGGTCGGGGTCCGATTGGGCCTCCTACCGCCTCGGGGCCCGCCCCCGTGTCGGGGGCGGGCTGGTGGAGTCGTTTCAGGATTCGCCGGCCGCCTCCCGCTCGAACGCGTCGGCCAGATCCTGGAGCTGCCGGTGGGTGGCGCGCTGCATGTTCCGCCGGTGCCGGTTGGTCTCGGAGGTGAGGGGATCGCCGTGAGTAGCCTCGGGCTGGCGCAGGAGGCTGTGGGTGATGTCCTTGAGCCGCCCGGAGACGGCCTCCCTGTATGCGGCGGTCTCGTCCATGCTGGTCTGGTTCTTCCTGGCGGCGGCCTCGACCTCCGCCCAGATGCCGTGCAGCGCCAGTGCCTCCATGTGCGCGGAAGTGAGGTTGGGGGTGACTCGCCGGTAGGCCGCGAGGGCGCTGATCATGTCCTGGGTGACCTCGGTGAGATTCTGGTCGGCCTCCTGGATGAGTTCCTTGACGCGGGTCAGAGCGTTGATGCGTTTGGTCATTATCGACTCATTCCTTTACGGTTTGCTTGTGGATGTTTTGTTCTGTATTCAGTCTAACTTTTAAAGGTCTTTGAAAACTATTTTGAGCGTTCGTTTTTTCGTGGTGTTGGCCACATGATGAGGTGCCTGGTGGGCCGGAAGGGAAACCTTCCGGCCCACCACTGTTCGGTTCACTTCCTGCACGGGCAGTAGCCGAGCGACGAGCAATTTCCGTCGAAGGCCCGACCAAAGAACTCCCGGTGGAACCGGGAGATGAACGACTCCCGGTCCTCCCTCATGAACTGGGAGACAATTCCCTTCGGCTCCAAGTCGGCCAGCAGGGACCGGAGGCCGTAGACGAGGCTGTTCCGGTCCTTCTTCTCCTGGCCTTCCAGACCCTTCAGTCCTTCCTCTTCCTCGGTCGCCAGGTCGCTGAGGCAGTGCCAGCGGTCCAGCTCCGAAGTCAGGCCCTCAATCGAGCCCTGAGCCCCGGCCCAGATTTCCTTCCGCCGGCCGTCCAGGTTGTCCACAGCGAACTGAAGACATCCCGTGATCCCGGTCTTCTGAAGCTCCCAGTCGGCCCTCTCGTCCAGAGAAGCAGCAGCCCTGATGAATTCCATATCTGGATTCCCCTCTCGAATTATCAATGTTTGCCAGCCCTTTGAATGATTCTTGTGGGTTGGTGACTTCAAACTTTCATTCAGCGCCCTACCTGTCCAGTCGAAATTCCGTGATGTAAGCCACGCGATGGAAAGAAGGTAAACAGGTACGGGGAGTGAGTGGGTAATTCCCGGAAAGTGCCATAACGGGGGCGGTGTGAGCCTGTGAGGAGCCATGAGAGGGCCGGTCGGGGTGGAAGTAGGAGACCGCCCTGAAAGGGACGGAGGCGAGCGTGTGTACCCGTCGAGGGAAGGCCCCGGTGGGCCCCGGCCCTGCCGGACCGAAGGCCCCCCGGGGGCCGCCAGCGGGTCAGCACGTCACGAGCACCCGCACAGCGCCTCCGCGTTCGGAACCGTCCCGCATGCCTCGCAGGCGGGACGCGGGACCTCCTGCACCACCACCGCCGTCCCGCGCCTGTCCAGCCGTACGGACCGCACCGTCGACATCAGCGCCTCCGCCGGGGGAGTTCCGGCCGGTTTCCGGCGCGGCCGCCAGTGCGGAGCCACCTCCACCGTGCCCCTCCTGCGCTGCCGCACCGGAGCCGGCCGGAACACCTCAGGCGTGAACCTCTCCCACCGCTCCCGCACCACCGCACCCAGTGCCGACAACGACCACACCTCGTCCGGCTGCTCACCTGCCCCGGGCACCGGCTCCGACGCCCGCCGCCGCCACACCACCATGAACGCCGACAGGTCCGCCTCAGGGAACTCCGCCTCCGGCTGCTCCCCGAACGGCCGGCGCCCGTCGTAGTAGGTGTGGCTCGCCTGCTGCCGCGCCCGCGCCTGCAACAGCAGCTGCGGGACCTCCAGGTTCGCCGCGAACTCCATCCGCACCGGCGTCCGCCCCTGCGTCCCCGTCGGCACGAACGCGAAGTACACCGTCACCGCCCCTCCACCCCGCCCTCCTGGTCCTCGTCCCCGGCGTCCAGGCTGAACAGGTCGATCGTGCCCATCCCGTCGCCCCGGGGATCCGCGAAGAGCCCCATCTGATCGCCCCGCGTCCAGAACGCGCCCGCGTCCATGTCCGTCCACACCGGCTGCTCGCTCATCCCGGCACCGCCTCCTCGCGCACCGCGTACGTACGGGCCTCGCTGATGCCCTTCGCCTTCTTCAAAGTCCGCCGCAGCCCCGTCAGGGCCCGGTGGACCGTCTCGATCCGCTCCAGCTGCGCCCCGACCTCGCCGGCGAACAGGCCAGCCAGCTCGTCGGGGCTCTTCAGCTTCAGCGCGGCGAGGGCGACCACCGCGCGTTCCACCGCGTCGACCTCGTCCTTCGCCTTCCGCATCGCGGCCTGCCGCGTCTGCCGCTGCTCCTCCGTGGCCTGCTGGATCTCGAAGAACCCCGGCCCCAGGTCTTCGGCGTTCTTCAGCCCCTCGGCGAATGCGCGCGCCGCGTGCTGGTCGGCGAACTCACCCCGCACGTACCGGGCGAGTGCGACCCGCTGGTTCCCCGGCTGGAGCCGGGCGACGTAGAAGGCGAAGTCCTTCCCGATCAGGCCCTTGTCCAGGGCGTCCACGGCCTCCGGGCACAGCTGCATGAACGCGAGCCGCAGTTCGATGTGCAGCACGCTCTTCCCGTACAGCCGAGCTATCCGGTCCACCTCGTATCCGAACTCCTTCCGGATCCGGTGGTAGGCCCGCGCCTCCTCCATCAGCGTCATGTCCGCGCGGTTGACGTTCTCCGCGACGGCCGCGAGGAACACCCGCTCCTCGGCGTCGTCGCCGTCGAACCGGCGGACGATCGCCGGGATCCGCTCCAGACCGGCCAGCTGGCACGCGCGCCACCGCCGCTCACCCATGACGATCTCGAACCGGTTGCGGCCCGTCTCGCGCACGGTGATCGGCTGCTGAAGTCCGAACTCGCGGATCGACTCGGCCAGCTCCCTCAGCTTCACCGCATCGAACTCCTCGCGGGGCTGGCCCTCGTTGCGCTCGATCCGGTCGATCGGGATGTCCCGCACGACCGTCCGGGGCGCCTTCACGGTGCTCACGCCTGCGTCCTTTCTCTCGCGGGTTTTCAGGCCGTGGTGTACGCGGCGGCCTCGTCGGCCGTGATCTCGGCGAGCCGGCCGGCTCCGACCCGCACGACGCCGTCGGCGTTTGCGACGACCAGCTCGATGACGCCGAAGCGGCCCCGGCCTATCAGGCGCACCTCGTGGTCGATGACGCGGCCGACGACCATGCGGAGGTTGTTCTTCTTCACCGTCCCGGCCCGCACCTTGACGATCTCGCCGACGTCGGGCAGCTCGATCGCGAGGCGCCGGCCGTCGATGCCGTCGCCGAGGTAGGTGGTGGTGCCCATGTCCGGACTCCTTCGGGGTGGTGGGTTGTTGGCAGGTCGTTCTACATTCAGTCTAACTTTCAAAGTATTGAAAACCCTTATGAACGTTCATTTTATTCTGTGGTGCGCACCACACAGAAACAGGCCCGAAGACAAACTGTCTTCGAACCCGGAGCACCCACCCCACGGTCGCCCCACACCCCGCCAACTCACCCATCCCCACCCGACGCAGCCTCCTGCCGCCGCCGCAACCGCTCCGCCAAGTCGATCAGCTGCGCCCGCCGGTTCTCCGGCGACAACTTCGCAAACGTCTGCGCCACCACCGACCCCACATCCTGACCCGGCTGCGATTCACCCGCCAACGAGATGATCTCCGTCGGATCCCCATACAGAACTCGCCGGTGCCGCATCGTGATGTCCAGCAGCCTCAAGAACTGGTCCGGCGACAACGGCCCCAGCCGCTGAAGCTCCGCCGCGAGCTTCCCCGTCGCCGCCCGCAGGATCTTCGCGTCGTCCGCCAGCGCCTGCCGCCGCTCCGCCCGCCACTCCGCCTCTGCCTCACGGAATCCCTGCGCGTCGTACGCCGACGCCCGCGACTCCCACAGATACCGCGACGCCAGATTCCGCACCTGCCCGTACGAAAGTGTCAGCATTTCCGCAGCTTTTGTCAGGCTCCGCCCGCCATGAAGCCCCAGCTCCAGGAACTTCAGGAACTTTCCGTACGCCTTCTCCGTCTCACCCGGCTGCTGCGCCCACGGCTCCCGGTCGTCCGCCAACGACAGCCTGGTCGGCGCCGTACTCACGCCGCCCGGACCCGCTCAACGTAGTCGGCAGCCAGACGCTCCAGGATCTGCCACCCCGACCCCTTGTCCACGTCTCCGACCCGCTGCGCCTCCTGTACGGCCGCGGTGAGCACGGCGGCGCTCTTCGCCGGGATCACCCGTGTCCCGGTAACCGCCGCCCACCCGACCCGGCCGGCGTGCAGGGCCTCCCCGTCTGGGCCGAGGAACCCTTCGGCCAGGTCTTCGAGATGGCTCTCGAAGACGGAGAGGACCACACCGAGGGCGGTCGCGAGGTTGCCCACGTTGTGGGCGCCGGAGACGTCGTTGAGGGCGTCGATCAGCCGGTCGTACTCCTTGTACGCCGCCACCCACCGTTCGTCGGCCGGCGCCTTCGCCTCGGCGAACGCCTCCTTCGCCGCCGCCAGCTCCGGCGGCAGGAACACCAACTGCACCGTCTGGAAGTCGAGATTCGCCTCCGAGATGCCCTCCAGGTTCACGTCCGCCATCAGCGCGAGGGTCTTGTCGTCCAGCCCGGAGTACTCCCGCCAGTCCAGGTCATCGATCGCCTCGTACAGCTGCGCCAGCGTCGCCATGTCGTCCTCGCCCGTGATGGCGTTGTGCGAGATCTGGAGCCCGATCCGCCGCGCCTGCGAGATCGGGCCGACGATCAGCATGCAGTCGATCTCCTCCAGCCCGGCATCCACCGCCCCGTCCGCCCGGTGGTTCCCGGACAGGATCAGCTCCTGGCCCTCGTCCGCCCCGTCCTCGCTCCAGATCAGCGGCAGCGACGTCAGACAGCCGTCCCGCCGGATGTTGCTGACCAGCCGGTCGTACTGCTCCTTCCGCATGAACCGTGCGTTGACCTCCAGCCGGCGCAGGGTCCGCGGGTCCCGCCGGACGATGACCGGCGTCGGCAGCGGCGCCTGCTCCTCGCCGGGCTCGGGGCCGCGCTGGTCGGGGACGCTCTTCCTACTGTTCACGGATGTCTCCTGCGTGCCTGGCCCGCCACAGCTCCAGGGCCTCGGCGAGCGTCCTTTCTCCGTATGGTCCCTCGTACTGGAGCTGGTACCGGTGCACCCCGTCGGCCGCTGGCTCCGTGCGGCCGGTCAGCTTGAACCCGGGGATGCCGCGCCCGTACTTCGCACTGTTCGGGCGGTCGCTGAACGCCGTGGTGCAGATGCTCGTCATCCGGTGGGCGAGCGACCGCTCTGCGAGCTGCCGCGACTCCTTCGACAGCCCGGCCAGGACGATCAGCTTCGACAGCCGCCGGTACCGCGACCACGACACGGGGAAGTCGGACATGAGGTAGACGCACGCCGGGTCGAACTTCGGGGGGAGCAGCGCGAACGCCCCCACCAGCAGCCCGCCCACGGACACGCCGCACGCGATCAACGGCTGTCCCGGCTTGATCGACTTGCTCATGAACTGGGACCGGAGCGTCGAGAACTGGCCTCCGGTCAGCGGGTGGATCTTCATCTCCCCCGACATCAGGTCGGAGTCCGGCCTGATCTTCGGCATCCGGACCTGCTCGATCGGCTGCCTCGGCACGACGATCCGGCGCGGCCCGTCGGAGGCGTACAGGAAGATCGGTGTGCCGCGGTTCGACGTCTGGACCTTGCCCCGTACGAACCGGTGCAGCTCCGGCCGCTCCACGTGCAGCCCAAGGAGCCAGTGGTCCCGGTCCATGACGCCCCGCAGCAACGCGTCCTTGCCGTCCTCGGTGAGGTCGGGCCACTCCGGCGCCGGCCAGTCGAAGAACCGGTCAATGCCGTCGAACATGCTCTCGTAGTCCCCGGAGAAGAACGGCGGGAACGCCACCACGGCGGCGCCCGGTGGCGCCTGATCCACGAACTCGCGCACATCCCCCGGGTAGAACGTGGCGAGGCGCAGCGTCGCGGCCTCCAGCTTCGCCATGGTCTTGGCGTGCATGTGGGGCCACTGCTCCCGGGTCGCGGCGACCATGCGCCGGTGGTAGCGGCCGGTCTTGCCGACGAACTGGAGGAACCGCGTGCCGAGCATCAGAGTGGCCATCGTGCCCGCGCCGTCGTCCAGGGAGGGCTCCAGCCACTCCAGCTCCTCGCGGGCGTCGTCCTTGAGCCGGTACGGGACCGGCTGCCCGGCGAAGAACCAGCCCAGGGCGCAGCTGTAGGGGTTGACGTCGTTGCTGTGGAGTCGGTGTCCGAGCGGGGCGAGGGTGCGCTCGATGGTCAGGTTCCCGGAGCAGCCGACGTGCACTTCGGAGCCGGTGGGCCACTGTCGGGCGTGTTCCAGGACGATGCTCCGCATGTCCCCGGGGATCGTGCCATTGAACATCCCGAACGCCCCTTTACGTCCCGTTTCGGTGGTTTCGAGTGTAGGGAGGGCGGCGCCCGGCGGCCACGGCAGTGAAACCCGGTGACCAGCACAAAGCCCTCGCGTTCCCGGGAGGTGCACTCGGAGGAACGCGAGGGCGGGAGCGCTGGGCAGGTCTCGCACCTGCATCTCCGCACCGGAGGTGCGGCGCCCTTCTTTGGACCACCAACGCAGCAAAGGCACCACCGCTGTATGTAGCGGGGTGCCTGAGAAGAACGATACGCGCGGGGCGCGCTCCCGCGAAGGAAGCGCGCCCGCGTGTCGAAGACAAATTGTCTTCCGGTCTTCGGTCTCTTTAGGTGGTCACGCCGTTCGTGCTGGCGTCCACCGTCATGTCAGCGATCTCCATGTCTCCTTCTCTCTCGCTCATCTGGTGGCGAACCGGTCTTCCGGCCGCCATGTTCTGTCCACCACGCCCCGGCCGGTCCGGTACACCGCCCGCATCACCGCGTCAGTGCCGCACAGGCCGCCCAGGTGGAACAGGCCGAAGGCCATGCGGTGCCCGAGGTCGGGGAGCAGTGCGGCCCGCAGGTCGAGCTGGCGGACCTGCGCCCACCGTTCACGGTCGACCTCGACCCGCCAGTCGAGCCGGTACCGGAGCCGGCCGTCCAGCTCCCACGGCATTGGCGCGGTCGGGAGACCGTAGGCGTAGCCCTCGGCCTCCGCCAGCTCGGGCACGTCGCACACCGCCGAGGTGATGTACCAGCCGCAGTCGCGGTCCGCGTCGGCCGGGTCGATGCCGTTGTCCTCGGCGTACGACTCGGCCGACACGGACCACCACGTCCTCAGGACGAGGTCCACTACGCCTTCTGCGGGCGGGCCTCGGCCTCCGCCTGGTCAGCGGCCCTGCCCCTGACCGCATCGTACGGGAGGAGCCAGGTCCAATCCGGATCCCGGTTGGACTCCTTTGTCACCACCGGCTCCATGTTGTGGATGTGCGGGATCGTCACCGACTTCGCGTTGACCCGCAGCACCTCGTACCACGTGCCGTACCGGCCCAGGACGAAGTTCCCCTTCTGGAAGTCGTCCTTCGTCCATACCTTGAAGCCCTCGGCCTCGGCGTCGGCGATCACCTGCCGCCAGTAGGCGATCTCCTCGGTCAGCTCCTCGTGCCGTAGCCGCAGCTCCTCCACCGTGTCCGGTGTCAGGGACCGCTTGTAGCCGTGCGCGGATTCGCCGCGCTGCCACCGCTCGACCGCGCGGAGATCGGCGTTCAGCTTGTCGATCCGGCGCAGCGTCCGCCGGGGATCCTTCCGGAACGCCTCGTAGCCGGCCGCCGCCTCGGCCCGGCCGGACCAGTAGCCGGCCTTCCTGCCCTCCTCGATGGACGACCGCATGTGGGAATCCAACCGGTCCCGATCGCGCTCCGCGCGCCGCTGGGAGTGATGCCCGACCAGAATCGGCTGGCCCATCGGGATGCCGTCGGCGATGTCGTGCGCGGCCCGGTAGCGGCCTTTCGAGCGGGCCGTCGCGTTGTCGGCGTAGCCGCCGAACCGGTCGGCGCGGTCCTCCGCGCGCTCCACCCGATCGGCCTCCGCCTCGGCGAACGACCGGCGCTCGGTGTTATCGATCGTCAGCTCCACCGTGAAGCCGGCGGCGCGCAGCTCGTCCGCGAGCTGTTCCAGATTCGGCCGGTAGGCGGCGTTGTCCCGGGAGTGCGGCAGGTACCAGCACTCCAGCTCCCGGCCCCAGCGGAAGCCCTGGCGCAGGGTGCGGCCCCACGCCTTGCGCTTGAGGATCGGACCGGCGGCGTCGCCCCGGTCGGTGCCGTGCACGAGCGTCCCGTCCGCGTGGGTGTGCTCTATCAGCAGGTTGGTCATGATGCGTTGTCCTCCTGGGCGGTCACCAGGACCGTCCGTTCGATGTCGTACTCGGTGGGGTCGATCTCCGGGACGGACGGGTCGCTGTCCAGGAGGGTGAAGACGCTGTGGGCGACCGCCCGGGGCGTGCGCGTCGGGGGGACGGTGACGTACCGGACGTGCGCGCGCTCGGCGTCGCCGGTCTTCCGCTCGCCGTCCTCGCCGACCTCGTAGAAGGTGACCTTCCACTCCTGCCGCAGCCCGGCGGCCACGGCCGCCATCTGCTCGTCGCGGGTCACAGCCATCGGCCTTCCCTGTCGCGGTGCCGGTACATCGCCTGCTGGCTGTGCTCGTACCAGAGCGTCAGCCGGGCCAGCGCTCCGATGTGGACGGCGTGCACGACCGCCAGCGGCCCATGCCGCCAGTCATCGGGCCGCCACACCAGCTGGCCGGTGCTCTCCCGGTACCGGCCCGTGTGAATGAGCCACACCCGGCGCAGCCCGGGATCTATGGCCGTCACCTCGAAGGTGTCCGCCCAGCCGTCCTCGTCACGCGGCCACGCCTGCGCGGTGCCGATCGGGCGCCCCCGGCGGGCGCGGTCCTGGATCTCGACCGTGGTGACCGGATGCGCGGGGCGCCGGTGCCGCCACTCCTGCCCGGAGAGGAGTTCGGTCACGAGGACCGGCCAGCCATCGCGGTCGAGCGCGAACGGGCGGCCGGCCACGTCGTTGAAGCCGGTGAACTCCCAGTGGGCGCCGTCTCGGGACACGAACGTGTCGCCGGTGCGGATGCCCTCCGGGCCCGGAGCCATGGACCAGCTGCTCATGGCTTCACCCCGGCAACGCTGGTGAGGATTACGGCGCCGTCCTGGGTGCGCCTCACCACGGCGTGTTCCTGGGCGTGCGCCGCGCGCATGGCCCGCTGCTTCCCGGCTTCCTCGCACAGCCCGGACAGAATCCGGAAGGTGGTGCACTTCTCGCCGTGCCAGCGGGCTCTGAGCAGCAGATCGGTGCCCCGGTGGTTGCAGATGAGCAGCTCGTAGCAGGCGTCATGGTCACGGTGCCGGTCGACTCCGTCACCGTTGCGGACGAGCGGGTGGTCACACCGGGAGGTGTGCAGCGACGATGGGCTCGCGTCGGTTCGGTGGTGGACGCTCGCCCTCCGTAGCTGGGAGAGGGGCAGCCAGAACCGATACGGGTAGATGCCGTTCATCCTCCGCTCGGCGGCGCGGGCCACGTATCCGTTCAACGCGCTCTCCGAGGGCTCGTACACCGCGTCCGGCTCCACCCACAGGCGCCGGTGGATCACGTCGAAGCCGTAGACGAGGTACGAGCCGTAGCTGAGCGGCTTGCCGCTGGAGTCGGGGCCGTCGTACGCGGATCCGATCGGCTGTGTGTCCTGCATGACGCCGTCGGGGTCGGCGGGCCAGGCGTCGAAGTGGCACTCGGGTTGCTCGGGGAGTGGTGGCCGGGCGGGCCGGCTCCCGGGGAACACGGCTTGTGTGTCGGTCATTTGTCCCTCTCGTCTGTAACGGGGTCCGCCTCCGTCCCGGTGGGGGAGAGGGGCGGATCAACCTGTTCTTGCACTTTCAGTCTAGCTTTCATGGCACTTGAAAACTATTATGAACGTTCATTTATGCCGTGGTGTGGACCACACGGCATCAGCCGCGCCACACCCGTTCGCCACCGATCTCCAGCACCACCGGCAGGACACCACCCGGACTCATCCCGGCCATCCCCATGCCGACGCGCGACCGGTCGACCTTCACCACCAGGCACGGCCTGCCCGCCCCGTCGGACTCCATCTCCACCTCAACCCGCGCGTCACCCAGGCACACCAGCGGCCTGTCCCCGCCCTCGGGGTACATCGCCGGGAACACCTCGGCGTCCCGGTGCATCTCGTCCCACATCCCGCTCACGCCGCACGCCCCTTCAGCGTCTTCGAGGACAACTCCAGCGCCGCAGCCGCCGCCGAATCCACCGCCGGCGCCATCGTCGCCCCCATGAACCCCACCGGACGCCCGACCGGATCGACCAGGTACCAGCCCGTCACCTTCACCCCGTGCGACGTCCGGGACAGGCGCAGCAGCTCCCACATGCGTGCCTTCACCCGGGCCGTGTACCGGCCCGGCTCCTGATACACCCACTCCAGGCCCTCAGCCTTCCAGGCGTGCTGCCGTGCGACCGTCGTCTTCTGCGCCATCGCGCTTCTCCTTCTCCCACACGGCCCGCCGGGCCGCGCACTCCTCAGGGCTCCAGCCCTCCACATACACACCGCTCCGCGTGATCCGGTACCGGCTGGACGGGTACAACGGATACAGCCCGAAGGGGAAGTCCCGCTCCCGCATCATGATCTCGCTCCGGTCCCACGAAGTACCGCCCGGCCACCGACCGCACCACAGAACGTCCACGGTGCGCCCGTGCTGCCCCCGGTGAAGCACCACGAAGTCACCGGGCTCCACCTCGTCACCACGCACCTCGAACCACTTCAGCTTCGGGACGAAATACGGTTCGCCCTGCATGATCCTCCTCAGAAAGACACGCCCGGGGGCCCGGCCAGCGGGCCGGGCCCCCGGGAGACGGTCCGGCTACAGGCCGCCCGGAAGTTCCAGCCCGAGCCTCAGCTGTTCGGTGATCTTGTCGAACCGGTCCTGCAACTCCTCGGCCGCCGACTGAAGTGCCAGCCACAGGTCCCACTCGGCCCCCGACTTGGTGTCGAAGTCGACGTCCGGGGCGACCTGATCCCGGGCCGCGTACAGCACGGAAACGAACTGGTCGGCCACGCCGGAGTCCGCTGCCACCTCGTACGCCAGAACCTCCATGGCCGCCCCCATGCGCGGCGCCTCCTCGATCCGCTCGCGGATCGCGCTCAGCGCCCCGGCCGCGACCTTGTCGCCGTTCGAGGAGGCCGGCGTCTTCAGGTCCGCCGCCAGGGCGGCCCAGGGGGAATCAGCGATGGTTTCGTTCACCGCTTCCTCGGCGTCCGAGAGGGTGTGGAACAGCTCGTACCCGGGATCGCCGGTGTCCAGCGACATCTTCGTGCCGGCGAGCCGGGTGATCGCCGCCCGGATCGTCTTCTCGGTCTCGACCGCGATCCGGGCGCACGCCTCGGCGCGCATCTGCTCGTTCATCAGCGCTCTCCTCCCATGTCGATCCGGCCGAGGACGTTTCCCCGGATAGCCCAGGACTCGCCCGGCAGCAGGTTGACCCTGTCGGTGTCGAACGGGCGGCCGCACGTCTCGCACCGCCACCGTGCGCCTTCGACGCTCCATGGCAGATCCCGCGCGAGGTCGGGGGCCACATCGTCGCGGTAGGTGGCGGCGGGGCAGCACCGGAACGGCACGAACGAAGGATGCTGCCCCGCCGCCCGGTGCGCCTCGTCCAGCTGGCGGTACGCGATGGTGCTCAGCTCACGTCGGATGCTCTCGCCGCGCCCCCGTACGCCGGGTTCGCTGCTCTGCCCGAAGGCGTAGAGGATGCCCACGGCGGCGGCCCGGGACAGCTCGACGCCTTCCAACCCGCGCCGGGCCGCCATCACGTAGCCGAAGTGGTACGCGGACTCGGTCTCGGTCCCCCAGCTCGCGAGGAGCTGGTCAGGGCGCAGCCCGGCCTTCTCGGCCTGCGGGGTCAGGTCGGTGAAGAGGGCCGACACGGCTCGCTCCATCACCTCTTCGGTGATTCCGGTCTTTTCGAGTTGCGTGTGATCCATTTGCCCCTCCATGTGATGTCGAATAGCTTGATGTTGCGATTTCGATCGCCTTGAAAATTAGTTTGAGCGTTCATTATTTGGGGGATTGTGAGTGGTGAGCCGGTCCGGTGGCGCTGCCGGGGTGGATGCCGCGGTGCCTTCCGGCCCGGCCGGCGGCCCGCCGGAAGCCGGCGGGCCGCCGCCCACCTCAGAACAGCTCCATCTCCTCGAACGGCGGAGGCTCCGCCCCTGCCGACGGGTCGTCGGGGCTGAGGGTCCCCAGCTCCGGCACCTCCTGGCCGGTCTGCTCGCGCAACCACTCCGCGAGCATCGCCCGGTGGCACCAGCCCTTACGGTTCAGCCCGTTCTCGAAGCACAGGAAGACCACCCGGCCGTCCGGCTGTCCGGCGCGGCTGGCGATGGCCTCGGCCACGGACGTGAACTGCTCGACCCCGATCTTGTCCAGCTTCGCCCGCAGGGACTCCCTGAACGGTCCGTACTCCTGCTGCATGAACCACCGCTCGGGCGCGGCTTCGGGCATCGCGCCGCCGAGCAGGTACGGCAGCCGGTAGCGGGGCGCCCCGACCGTCGCGCGTATGGGGACGCCCATTCTGGGCGTGAACTCCGGATAGGAGCACGTGGCGAACTCAACCGCCATATGCCGCCTCCTTTATAGGTGTTACAGGAAATGCTGCCCTTTCACTCTAATCTATAAAGCCAGTAAAAACTATTCTGGAAGTTCATTACTGATGGTTTTGGTGGGGCTACTATATGTGCCATGCACCTACGGATCGCGCTCTACTTCCTCGCCGCCACCTGCGCCCTGCTGACCCTCGCGAACCTCCTCCTCGCCCGCCAGTACCGCCGCCAGCGCCAGGGCCTCGACGACTGGACGCGCACCGCCCACCTCGCCTACGCGAGCCTGGAACAGCTCCCCCCCCGCTGGAGACCCATCCCCAGCTCGTCGCCGCAACCCGCGCCGTCCAGCGCATCCGCCCGTGCATCAGGTTCCTGCGCATCTACGCCGTGGTGTGCGCCCTCTGGGCCGTCGTCGCCTGGTTCATCCGCTGACCCGCCTCACGAGCTGGCGGGCACGACCTGCTCCACTGAAGCAGCGCTACGTGAGTTCCCACTTCCTCCGCAGCTCCACCACGGCCTCGCTCAGCTTGTCGGCCGCCGCAGCAGCCTCGTCGGTCAGCCGGCGAGCCTTCTCCCTGCCCTCCTCGGGCGCGCTCTGGCCTGGCTCGTTGAGAGCCGCCGCAGCCAGCACCGCCCGCCACATCACGCTGCCGCCCAGCGTCCCGAGGAGCAGCTGTTCCTGCGCCCTGGGTGCCTCCCTCATCCCTGCTGCGATGAACCCCTGGTCCCAGCGCGCCCGGTCGGCGATCTGGCCGAGCATCGCCCACGCCTGACCCTGGTAGGCGGACACATAGCCCTGGTTCATGAGGTCGTGCAGATGGCCGCCTCGTAGCGGCAGCTGGATCTGCTCCACGACCCCGGCCAGCAGGCCGAGAAGCCGTGCCGCCTGCTCCCGCTCCCCAGGGCCTGCGTCCTGGAGCAGGGCCGCCTCCGTGAACCGGCCTCCCGCGATGGCCTCGATCGCCTTGGCCAGCTCAGCGCTGTGCGGCAGATCCCTCGCCATCCCACCCCGTACGAATCCCTCGCTCACCACAGATCCCTCCGATCGGTTCTCCCCACCAAGCCGAGGGCCACGGCCTGGCGCAGTCCGAACCGACCAGGAGCCGCCCTCTGAGCGCCTGGGCGTACGCGGCGAGCGTACCGACCCGCAGCGAGTCCGGCGGCTGGGAATCCACCGCCCTCACGTTCTTCCTCGGACACGCCCGGTTTCGCCGCGACAACGCCCCGCCGTAGCAGGGGGACCGGCGCGATCCGCCGTCGTAGGGCATGCGGGCGGCCCAACGAGAACAAACCGGCGGCCCGACGCGCGTCGGGCCGCCGGTCTGCATTGCTGCATTTCAATCTCGTTGAGGAGTAAATCGCTGAAATAAGTAGGAATCCACCCCTGTGCGGCACCACTGCCGTAGATCCAACTCGCGTGCGACCTCCGCCCGTTGTCCCTCCAACGTGAAAAACTCGAACGCCGGTCCAGGCGGAAGACAATTTGTCTTCCGCACGTGGCTGCCACTCCGCATGGCGCTAAGCCCTGCCAATCAGCGACACGAGACCGCGATCAAGTGGCGTGACTTCGGGAGAAGAAGGCCAGGTACTCCTTCACGTCAAGGTCACCTCAATATGTCCGGTTCGGCCCCACGAGGTGACACGAGACCGCCGGTACCGTCACACACACTCCCGTCAAACACCGCGAGAGGACACCCATGAGGAAACTCGCCTCCTGCGCCGCAGCCGCCGTACTCACCGCCTCGGCCCTCACCGTCGCAGTACCTGCGGCCGGCGCCGCCCAGCCCGGCACCACCGGCACCGCCGTCTGTACCAACCCCGCTCCGGACTTCGGCGACCCCGGCTACGGCTACACCGTCAGCGGCCGGACGTCCCCCCTGCGCACCGGCCCCAATGCTGGCTGCGGCGTACGCAAGACCCTCTCCGCGAACACCTACTTCGAGATCGAATGTAGCCACCACAACGGCTCCAACTGGTGGTACTACGGCGTCGCCCACGGCCAGGGCGGCCCCTGGTACGGCTGGCTCTACTCCGGCAACATCGGCGACCTCTACGACTACGAACGCAACATCATCTGCTGAGCCCCCCGCCTGGCGGACCCGTCTCCAACCGACGCGCGCGCAACGGCCGGGCCCCACCGGACAGCAAACCGTCCAACACCATTCAGGCGCCAGCAGTGCCGGGCGTCTGGGTTCAGCCCGGCCGGTCTGCGCCGGGGGAGCGGCTGCGGCTGGCCCGGGACCGGGCTCCGGGGAGTCCTCGGGGTCGTGCGGCCACCGGCCGCTTGCGGACGGTCTGACGGCGCCGCTGGGCGTCCCGCTGGTCGACCAGCCGCATGTGCCGGCTTACGGCCGCCGACGACGGTCGGGTGTACCGCCGGTGCAGAGTCCGCGGGTCCTTGTGCCCGCTGATCTGCTGGAGCATCGGTGTGTCCGTACCGTCTTCCGCCAGGTGCGTCAGCCGGGAGTGCCGGAGCTGGTGCAGGGTCAGGAAGTCGAACGTCACGCCGTCGCCGGACAGGCCGAGCGCGCGGGTCCACTCCTTGAAGATCTCCTCGGCACGGTTGTAGGAGAGTCGGAAGCAGCCCTCGGGGCCCATGTCATCCAAGCTCCGGGACGCCCAGTTCCACGGCCGCCGCAGGGTGAGGAACACCGGACCCTTGGTGCGGTCGCCGATCAGTTCACCCAGCCACCGGGCGCCCAGCTCCCCGAAATGGATCCACACGACCCGGCCGCCCTTGAGCCGGACCCGCGCCCGCCGGCGCTTCAGGTCTACGTCTGGCACGTTCAGCTTGAGGACCGGCTTGGCCCGGGAGCTGGACTCGTACATCACCCGCCACAGCGCCCGTTCCCGCAGAGGAACAGCATCCTCGTCCCACAGATCATCGAGGTCTTCGCGGTCGACGGCCTTCGTGTCGTCCTGGACAACAGTCCGGGAGGTGCAGCGCGGCGGTAGCTTCACCTCGGCGTACTCGGCGAAGTCGCGCACCCACCTGAGGAACGACGACACAGCGGCCCGGTTCGCGTTCCACGTTGCCGGCATCCGCTGTCCCCACAGTGCCTTCAGCGCCGCGAAGTATTCGTGGCCGGTGACCGTGGCCACGTCCCGGGTGCCTTCCGGGTCCAGGTGCGCAGTGACCCGCCGCAGCGTCAGCTCGTACCGGCCGTACGTCCCCGGCCGGTCCCCGAAGACCTCGTCCAGCCACTCCCGCCAGGCCGCGCCCAGCGTCACCCCGCACGGCTCTGCCGGAGCCACTGTGGCCGCCGCGCTCACGGCAGCTCCCGGGAACCCGGCTTCTGGGCCCAGTAGCCGTTGTCACCGTGCCCTTGCACGAAACGGGTAGCATGCTGGATCATCGCGCCCGGGTTGAGGGCGGCGTGCAGGATCCTGCTGAACTCCTGGTAGGCGGCAGCGTCATCGGCGGTCATGCCGCGCGCGACCTTGCGGTCCCAGTAGGCGCCCTCCTTCTCGATCCGATCCAGGAGTTCGGCGCGGGTCAGCCGGTCCAGGTCGGCGGCGGTCAGGCGTTTGAACGCGGGCACAGCCCCTCCTCCACCACGGGGTCGACGTGGCTCAGCGCGATGCCCCCGGCGTGGCCGTGGACCAGGACGACCGGCGTACCGCTGAGGGTCCACGCTGTGCTGCGGGTCCACGTCTCCACGCCGGGGTCCTGCCGGGTGCCCGGGTAGGCGGTGACCTGAGTGCTGACCGGGAACAGGGCGTTCCACGCCGCAGCGTCCATGCCGGTCACCCGCCGGTGGCGAGGTAGGCGCGGGCGATCAGGAGGGCGCTGCGGGCCGGGCTGGGGAACTGGCCGGGCTGGTCGACGGTGTCGTCATCGAGGCGCATCCCGTCCGCGCGCTGCGGGGTGCCGCCGGCGCGTTCGAGCATCGTGGCCTGGACGGTGAGGAAGTCCGCGACCGCCTTCTCCGCCGTAGTGCCGGCCGCGAGCCGGGCAGCGGCGGCCCGGATCTCGGCAACCTCCCGGCGGATCCGGATGGCGGTCCCCTCCGCCCGGTTCACCTCCATGGCGCTGGCCTCGCGTTCGTTGCCGTGCGAGTCGACGCGCGTGGGCAGGCTCGTCACCGTCTTCCCTCCCTCAAGTGCGGGGCCGGCAGGTCCGGCGCCACGGCCCGCACCCTACCCGAAGTACCGGAGTAAATTAGCTATTTACTCCGGTGCCGCTCGTAGCGGCAACGAGACAACCTTCGCGCGCACCCCCTAGTACTTGCGGCTGGTGAGAGCCGGTCCCACACCCTGCCACCGAGGGATGCCGGGAAGCGTTGGCCGCCCGGTCATCTCAGTAGCCGTGCGAATGAGGCCCCGCAGGTACTCGCGCCGGTCTTCCAGGCAGCGGACACCGGACTGGACGTCCCCGAACACCGGGCGCAGCGCGTATGCCCTGATTTCAACCCGGCCACGGCGGCTGATTCGCTCGTGCCGGGAGGTGACGTCCAGCCAGTCCGCAGCATCAAGCCCGGAGGCCAGGGCCATCCTGTCAACCTGGTCCCCGAGCTGGTGCCCTCCATCGGTCCAGGCATGCCAGATCCGTACTCCGCCCTCGGGTGGGCGGAAGATGATCCACAGAAATGTCTCGGGCGGGTAGTCGCCCACGACGCCGTCAGCGACGGCCTTCTCGACCGGCGCCGGATCGTCGGTCGGGGCCAAGACCAAATGGTCCGCAGGTCGTTGCGGGGCAGTGACCTTCATGTACTTCCTCCAAAGGTCTGAGGGCCGTTCTGAGCGTACGCGGAGGTGCAGGGGCGGGCGACTGTCCTGATTCATTTCCGGCTGACGACCTCCAGCTTGAACCGCACGTCCAAGAGGAGCTGCTGCCCTCGGGCCTGCTGCCCGCGTTCTCCCCGACACCAGTGGTAGATGTCCGGTGCACGCGAAAGTTTTTCGGCCCGAGGTCCCGATCTCGCCCTCCGAGTCGGGCGGGATCCCATACGGTGCCCGGGTGGCCGACACCCAACCGATCAACCATCGGGCCCGTGCCCGTGATGTCCGGAAGCGCCTGGCTGTCGCGGCTGGCGACTCCCGCCTCGGGCTCTGGCCGCTGACCGGAGAGGAGGCGGTGACGCTCGTCGAGGCCGGGGTGTTCGCCCGCGCGGCGAACCTGGCACGCGACGCCGGCGCTCTACCGGCCGGGCTAGCTGGGGACGCCGCTCTGGGATGGCGGGCCGCCCATGAAGTGATCGTCGCCGCCCTGAGGCAGGCCGCCGACCACCAGGGCTCCCGGGTGTCGCAGGATCCGCACCCACCGCAGCCGTTTCCTCTTCTCGGCCAACCGCAGGGCATCGACTGGTCGGCGAGGCGCACAACACCGCTCTAACTGAGTTAGCTGATCAGGGAATTGGCGATCATAGATCCGGTAGCGCTACGATCATCGAACCCGCCACCCCCGCCGGAACCGTCACAGGGGGCCGCGCAGTTCGTTGCAGCCGGTATCCGTCCTACGGCTCCACTGCGGCGTGGGTCGGGGCCCGGCCCGACCCACCACCACAGCCTCACCGCGTCCGGTCGCTCTCGTGCCAGACCGAGCAGGGCCTCACGGGGCATCGGCGCACAAGACCTTAAGCAGGGCGGGAATCCACAGGTCAGACCCGTGATCGCCTGGCCTCATCAAGAAGAGCGCAGGCCCGCCACGCGGAGGCGGCGGGGGTCAGCTCAAGATCGGAAATCGAACACACGTATCATTCAGTCATGGCTGACGACTACACCTTCCCGGGCGATCTCCGTGACGCGCAGGCGCGGCTCCACGAGGTGCGGGCCGAGTACGGCGCGCTGTGCCGGGAGCTGCCGTGGTCGGCCGCGCCGCTGCCCGGGTGGGAGGACGACCGCCGCCACCCCGGCTACCGCAGCAGCCGGCCGGACAGCCCCGGCTACACCCCGGACCAGGCCGCGGAGGTGGACCGGCTCCACGCTCAGATGCTGGACCTGGCGCAGCTGATCGTCACGCACAAGCACTGGAAGGGCCTGTCCGGGCCGACCCTGGTGAAGGCGCGTACGGCCCTCAAGCACGGTGCGGCGATTCCGGCCGGGGACGGCGGCTGACCGTGCCCCGGCCAGGCGCTGGCTCCGATGCCGACTGGCTTGAGCAGCTGCGCTTCCTCCGCCGGGTCCAGGCCGCGGATCTGGCGCGTACCGACCGCTGGATCGCCTCCATTGAGGCCCGCCTCGCCCGCACCCGGCCGGGGGCGGGCGAGGGGCAGTCCGGGCCGGGTGGCCGCAGCAGCACCCCGCCGCCCCCGTCAGGGTTCGTCCTTGCGTATCCGGTCGCCGGACCGGCGCTCCACACCAGCGAGTGCTGGATCCCCCTGGCCGGCAGTGACCGGCTCACCGCCGCACAGGCCCGGCAGGCAGTCGCCGACGGGGCCGAGGTGTGCGACGTGTGCCAGCCGGATCCGGCCGCCGGCACCGCCTCCGGCTGACCGGGGCGGGGCCGAGGGATTCATTGCGCTCCGTGGCACTGGGGAAGGGTCCGGCCCTTTGCGGCGGGCCAGGTGAGCCTGAGGAAGTCCATGCGGCCTCCGTAGCCGCTGATTTCGACGTGGGCGTCGGTCACCTCGTACGGCGTGCTGCCGGGCTGTTCGATCCGGGCGGAGGCGGTGGGCCAGGGGATGCCGGGCCGGTCGGGCTCGATGTGGCCGAAGAACTCCTCGTAGCTTATCTAGGGCCGCTGGTGCCCGAGAGGCATGTGAGGCAACGAGTGGGTCTGAGTACATGCCTCACGGATATCCAGGGGTTTTCAGGCACGTGCACCCTGTCAGGGACGGCGGAGGGCGGCGGCGGCCTGCTTGATGTCTGCGGCCAACTCAGGATTGTCCCGCTCCCAACGGGCCGTACGCTGTGCCCATTCGACCCGCCAGAAGGCGCGGGTGCGGTCGAGGGCCTGCGACAGCCGTTCGGCGGGGACGCCGAAGAGCGCCTGGTGCTCGGGGTTGCCGTATTCGCACGGCCCGAGCCGGGCCGGATGCCATCCGTCCCCGGTCATCCGGCCCGGCTCGATCACGGGGCGGGTGAAAAACGGGGTGTTGACCATCCAGCCCCACCCCGGTCGCTGCGGATCTGGCTCCCATCGGTCCCGGGGGCCCCGCATCTTCCCCTCGGCCTCCCCGGTGGTCTCCCACTCCCGGTACGTCTCGGGATGCCAGCCCAGCTCGCCGGAGAGCTGGGCCCGGCTCTTACCCGCTCTGACCCGCAGGTGGACGATCCGCTCGCCGTCGCCGATGTCGCACAGGTCCAGCGGATCGTCCAGACCCACGGCTCGTGCCAGGCGCGGAAGGATCTCTGCCCGGGGATGCCGGGTACCGGCCAGATAGAAGCTCACCGCCCGGTCGCTGAGGCCGGCCGCTGCCGCGATCTCCGCGACGGAGAGCCGCCGACTCTCCCGCGCGGCCCGGAGCCGCTGGCAGTCGAACCCGTAAGGGACCTCGGACACAGGGGGCCTCCCAAGACGGTCGCAGGGATGAACAAACACCCGAAGACCAGGGTATTCCTCTGTTCGTTCAGAGGGTGAACAAACACCCGGTTCGGTCGAAACAGGGTTGGCCCCAGCGTGCCTCACATGTCTTACCCTCTCGGAGGGTCCTGACCTGCGCTTTCACGCCCTCGACCCGAGATAACAGCCGCCTCGCCGCCGCTGGACGGCAGTGCCGGGCGGTGCAATTCGGGTCCGTACACGGTGATCGCCGGGCCTCCGGTGAAGGTCACGGTGGCGGTGGGCCGGGTGTCCTTGAGCTGTGGTGTCATCCGTGTCACCGCAGGGAGGCGGGGATCGCGACCGGCATGGTGCCGAGGGCGCCGAGGCGGGCGTCGACTGTGGCCTCTGCCTCCCTCTGGCGGGGGGCGTGCGGCTGCTCGGTGACCCGCCCGGACTTCGTACGGCACTCCTCCCCGGGCCCGGCCTGGCAGCTGGTGCAACTGGTCTGCCGGGCCTCGCGGACGACGGCGGCGTCCCGCTCGCGCCGGCGCCGCGCGGTGGCCGCCTTGGACTCCCAGCCGATCCCGATCCCGGTCATGTGCTCGGGGTAGGTGGTCGTCTCCTCGGCCCAGCCGCGTTCGGCCCGCTGGGCGAGGTGGACGAGCTGGGCCGCGGTGGGCACGATCGCGGGCCCCCCGTACGCCTGCCGGTCGGTGCCGCGCGCGGCCGGGCCCCACGGATCGCCCTGCTGGAACGTCGTCGCGAGCGGGACGTCGCCGGCGGTGACCCGGCCGAGGTAGCGCATCTCCTCGCCGAGCTGGCGCAGGAAGGAGGCGTGGCGGCGCAGGGCGTCGATCGCCTCCGTGAGTTCGACCGGCGTCTCGGGGACTTCGGCGGCGCGGGCGAGCTGCCGCAGCCGCAGGTCCATCGCGGCCAGCTCGGTGCCCAGTTCGTCCAGGGTGATCCTGGGGCCGGCCGCCACGGCCGACAGGTCGGTCTCCGTGCCGGTCTCGTACGTCTCGTCGTCGGCCCTCATGCGCTTCCCTCTTCGGTGTCGTAGTTCCGGAACTTCAGGCTGGTGGTGAGAAGGTGGGCGGCGGCCCGCTCCCGGTCGCCGCCGAAGACGTGGAACCAGCAGCTGGCGGCCAGCCACCCCCCGGAGAGCAGCAGGTCGACGCGGTCCTCCGCCTCGTACCCGGGGCGGATCCAGCTGGTGACGCGGCGCCAGATCCGGCCGTGCGGGATCCGGGGGTCATCGCCGTCGCGTACGGCCTCGTCGTTCGTGATGGACGCCGCCGCGAGGACGACCAGGTCCCCGAGGTGCTGCTCCGGGTCGGCGTGCTCCTCGACCGCGAGGGTCTGGATCCTGAGCCAGTCGGCCACGCCGTCGGCGCCCCTGAGGGTGGTGAGCGCGGCGACGGCCTGCTCACCGACCCCCATGAGGACCGGGACCACGGAGGTGCTGACGTCCGCGATGGTGGCGAAGTTCCGGAGGAGGTCGAGCTGGGCGCGCTCCGTGCCGGTGAGCCCGGCCACGTGGGTCTCCAGTACCTGGTTGGTCGCGAAGTCGTTGCCGACCATGAGGGAGGCGAGCTGGAGGGCGGCCATCCTGCCGCCGGCCGTGTCCCGGGGCGTGGGCTGCACCGGGATCTTGCCGTGGGAGTGGAGCCAGCCGGTGACGGCGTCCTCCGGGAACCGGGGGCTGTGGCCCGTGTCGCCCGAGGGAGCAGGGAAGTCGGGGTAGTGGCGGCGCCAGTTGGCGACGGCCGCGCGGCCGACACCGGCGCGGCGGGCGATCTCGTGCAGGGACAGGGTGGTGGACATGCGGGTCTCCCCCTCGTAGTGGGTGATGGGTGCCGGGCGGCCGCAAGGGCCGCTCCGGCGCCCGGGGCCGCACGCAAGGCGCGGCCCCGGGCGCTGGGCAGGCGTCAGCCGGTGATGGTCATCCGGGCGCCGAACAGCAGCCCCGCGCGGCCGACGGCGGCTAGGGGGGACAGGTCCCCGGTGCCGGCGGCGAGCCGGGCGGTGGGGACGGAGCCGGCCGGAGCGGTGAGGAAGATCGCGCTGCCGTGGCGGCGGGCGGCGGCCAGCCAGGCCGGGCCGGGCTTCCACGGGCTGGGCGGCTGGTACCAGCGGCCCGTGCCCCGGCGGGCGATCCACCGCAGCCGGTCACGGTTCGACGCGATCGTCCACTCCGGCAGCGCGCGGGCCTGCTCCCGGGTCAGGTCGAGCGGCGGGAGCCCGGCCGAGAGATGATCCGCGCGCCACCCCGACCATTCGTGCTCGGGCGGAGTCCCGGGCTGGAGGTAGAACACCGGAGGGCTGCCGGGCGGCTCGGTGAACACGTAGAAGTCCCCCTCCCTCGGTTCCGCCGGGACGGTGCGCTGTGCGGGGAGGTCCGCGGGGGAGACGGGCAGGCCCCGCCGGTGCCGCTCCTCGGTCAGCTGGGACCAGGACCACACACGGGTGTGCCCGCACCGTTCGTGCGTCCATACCGGCATCAGCGTCTCCTCCTCGCCCTGCGGCTGGAGCAGCACGAGCCCGAGGTGGACTTCGACCTCCCGCTCGATGTCGACCGGCCCGTCGCACAGGTGGCAGATGAGCGGGTCGGGCGCCCCCGGACCGCCGGACTTCTCCGCGTGCCGGACCAGGGCGGCGATCTCGCCGGTGCTCAGCAGCTCCCGGGCCCCCCAGGCGACGGGGAAGGCGATGAGACCCCCGCCGACAGGCCGGTACGCCTCCCCCTGAGCGACCCGGGGGCCCTCCGGCGCCTCTTTGCGGCCGCCGGACTTCTCCGTCCCGGGCGCGGGCTCCTCTTCCGGCGGGAGAACGGCCCGGACGAGGGCGGCGATCTCGTCCGCGCTCGCCCCGGCGGCCGCCCAGTGGTCGAGGACGTCGTCCAGCAGGGCGGCGGCGTCCTCGTCGGACAGTGCCTCGACGGCGGCCAGGGCCACCGCGCCGTCGCCGGATTCCCGGGCCGCCTGCGCGAGCGGGACCCAGGACCGCGTCGCCCCGGACACACGCGGGGACTGGACCGCGCCCGCGTTGAGGGACAGACCGTAGACCGCGCCCGCGAGGGCGGCCAGCGTCGGCCGGTCCGCGACGACCTGGAGCGGGACGGTCTCCTGGCAGCGCTCGCAGCCGGCCCGGCACGCGGCCACCATCCGTTCCGCGAGCCCCACGTTCACCGGCCGGCCGGCCGCGTACGGCAGCCCGGCCAGGACCGACAGGTCGAACATCGGATGCTGGTGGACCGTGCCGGTCGCGGCCGTCACCCGGGCCACCCCGGTGTTCTCGGCACGCCGCCGGTCCCGGCTCTTCTTGCGCTGACGCTTCACCACAGCAGATCACTCCTCTGGGGCGCGCGCGGTTACCCATGACCCGTGCACGCACGCGGAGTTCAGGCTGCGTGGGCAAACGGAAGATGATGCTGCGCTGCGCACTGATGCGCCCGGACCCCTTTCGGGACCCCGCGTACCTTCGCCCCACCCCCAGTCATGGGCTGGAGCGGCTTGCGGCTTGGGCCCGTGCGCGGGCCCGATGGCGTACCACCATACCCGCTCGGGAAGGCCGGGTCCCGGGAACGCCGCTGTCTTCAGCCATAAGGAGCGGGATGGCGAGAGTTACCGAAGTTGACCAAAACTGTGGCTGCTGGGGCCCGTGGGGGATAGGCGGGCGCGGTCCGGCTTGCGGGGAGAGCGCACTGCGGGGCCGGACCGCCTCCAGGGGTGGTCCGGCCCCGCAGTGGGACCTCATCCCCGCGCACGCGGGGAGCAGTTCCCCGAGCCCTGGCCGATGAGCCGGATCTCCGGGTCATCCCCGCGTGTGCGGGGAGCACGGCGCACCCCTGCCCCACCTAGGGGCCATCCCCGGACGGGCGGGGACGGGAGCCCGTGTCGAAGACCCCCACAACGGTGGGGAGGGATCCCGTGGATCTGGGCGGCCGGGCCTGCGGAGGCGGGGGTTCGGTGTGAGCCCCACCCCCGCCTCCGGTAGAGAACACTACCAGAATGATGTATGTGACGTGCGGTTGGCGGGAGTTGGGGGGTGCGGACGGACGGCCGGGTGCCGATTCCCACGGTGGGGCTCAGGGCCCAGGGGATAGATACGGGCGTGTCCCGCCCGTCCGTCCGCGAACCGGCCGCCCAGGACCCGGGGCACCCGGTGCGGGCGCGCGGCCCGCACCACCCCGGGGCCCCTGCGGCGGCCGGCGGTCTCAACGGCCCGCCGGGCCCCAGGCGGCCTCCTCGTCGTACGCCTCACCGTGCGTCAGGCAGTGGTGCAGGCACCGGGCCATCCGCGCGCCCACCGCGCGCAGGCTGGTGAAGTGCGCGCAGCCGCGTTCCCGGCGTGCCCGGTAGTACGCGGCGGCCCCCGGCGAATGCAGCAGCGAGGTCATCGCCGCCTGGGTCAGCGCCCTGCGCAGATGCCCGTTCACCGCCCGCCGCAGGGAATCACGCCGCATCGTCCCCGACGACCAGGTCACCGGGGTCACCCCCGCGTACGCGCACAGCCCGCGCACCGTGAACCGGCCGATGTCGCCGATCTCACCGAGGATCCGGGCTCCCATCGTGTCCCCCACCCCGGGAAACGACACGAGGACCGGGTAGTACGGGTGCCGGCCGAACAACACCGACACCCGCTCCGCGAGACCGTCCGCCCGGACGCACGCCTGGGTCAGCTCGTCCAGGACACTCAGCATCTCCACCTCCCGCGCCGCCTCCACCACCGGGTGAACCCGCAGCCCCCGGGACCGCAGAAACAGCAGACACAGACGTTCGGCCTCGTCAACCACGGTCCGCCACCGGCCCCCGGCCCGCAGCGCGGCCGCGAACTGCGCGCGGCTCAGTGCGGCGGCCGCGCCCGGTGACGAGGCGACCGCCAGCACGGCCCGCGCCTCACGGTGCCGGAGCCCGCGCTTGCCCCACGCGGTCACCGCAGCGGGGTGGTAGGCCGTCAGCACGGTCCGCAGCCGGTTCAGGGTCCGCGAGCGGGTCGCCACGGCCGCCGCCTGGGCGTGGGCCAGGACCCGGATCGCCCGCACCTCCGGCGACGCGAGCGCCAGCGGCCGGAACGCCCCGCCGCGCAGCATCCCCGCCAGGAGGTAGGCGTCCTCCACATCGTTCTTCCGCTCGCCGCCGGGGCTCTGCGCCTTGCGGGTACGGGCCGCGAGCGTCGCGTCCACGTGCACCACGGTCATGCCCCGGGCGAGCATGTCTTCCACGATCAGCAGCGACGGGTCCTCGATCGCGGTCGGCACGCCGCGCCACAGTCTGCTGTGGCGCTGGAGGAACGCCAGGTACTCGCCGACCGGGTCGGTGTTGCCGGCGCGGGTGATGCGGCAGTGCCCGAGGCGGGTCCCGTCGCGGTGGACCACGGCGCAGTCCAGCCAGCCGTCCGACCAGTCGATCCCCGCGTACACCGTCGCCATGGCCGTGCCCCTCCAGGGGGTTCAGTCGGTCGGATCCGGGCGCGACCCGGTCCCGGACGAACACCGAAGGGTCAGCGCCTACTCTTTTATGGTCGTGAACCCTACCAGTGGTGGGGCGGTGCCGTACGCGGCCCAACGAGCCGAGAGAATCAGGGAGTACAGATGGCCGTGCTGACAGTGACCCGGGGATGGGACGTGCGCGAGGCACCGGATGACACACCCGCGCAGTACGTCGCGAGAGGGACGTGGCCCGACGCCGTCCTCAGCGAGACGGCCCCGCCCAGCGCCCACATCGCCCAGGCCGTCGCCCGCCGCCTGCGCGACGTCCTGCACGCCGAGGCCATGAGCGGCCGGGAGGCCGCACGCGCGGTCGGGATCAGCCACGTCACCATCGGCCGCATCCTCAAAGGCGACGGCCTGCCCGACGCCCGGACCGTCTTCCTCCTCGAAGTCGCACTCAGGCACTCCGTGTGGCCCGTCGACTTCCACCAGGACTACCGGCTCCGCGTGCTGGACGAGAACGGCCCGCAGCCCGGCGCCTACCCGGCCGGCGCGCAGCCCGACCTCCCCGACCGGCCCGTCACCACCCCCGCCACCCGCGTCATCCTGCGCGGCATGGCCGCCGGCCAGACCCACGCCGAGATCGGCGCCGAGATCGGCATCAACCCCCGCACCGTCGGAAAACGCCTCGCGAACGTGTACGACGCCCTGGACATCCCCCCGGGCGACACCTTCCGCCTCGGACTCTGGTGGGCCTCCAGCGCGGAACGCCTCAAAGACTGAAAGCCTTTGCGGTTTTGCTCCCGGAAAATGTAGGGGGTGCCCCGGCTTCAGGCGGGAGGGGCGAGCGTCGTCACGCCGACGGTGAAGAACATGTGGGGTTCGATCTGCATCGGGTACACCCGCCCCGTCGACTCGTCCACGAACACTGGCGGCGCGTCCGCCGGCCACGGCCGCGACGGCGACCGCACCGTGCCGCACAGCACCTGCACCGCGCCGTCGTCCCTCCTGGGCTGGGTGTCCACCTCGGCGAGCCACGGCACCCCGACGTGCACCCAGCGGCCCGGCCCGTCGCACACCCACGATTCGAGCGCCCACCCGTCCGCCCCGGCCCCGAGCTCCACTGCCTCCATCCCGCGCCACAGCGCGGCCAGGGCCCGGCGCGCGGCCACGTCTGCGGTACGGACGCTCAGCGCGGCCGCGAACCCGTGACCCGACTGCTCCCGGGTCACGGTGCAGTGCCACGCCGGGCCCTGATCCACCACCAGGGCGGCATCAGCGTCCGGCCGGCCGCCGGTCAGGGGGGTGAGGCGGGAGACCGCCGGGGACACATCCAGGTGATCGGCGGCCGCTGGGGCGTGCGCGAGCGTCATGACGGCACGGTACCGGCACCGCAGGGCGGGATGCTCAATCCGTACGTACGCTCGGATATATGATCAATGACTCCATCACGGACATTCTGTGCGACGGGAGGGTCAGCACCGAACGCCAGGCCCTCCACCACGCCATCAGCGCGCTGCCCCGCTCCTACCGCCTGCCCTGCTGGATCGAACCCGACCGCTGGTTCTCCACCGTCGGCGCAGTCCGCCTCTCCGCCATCCGCGACTGCCAGGACTGCCCCGTCCGCGAACACTGCCTTGCAACCGCCCTCGCCGAAGGCGAGACCTGGGGCGTTTGGGGCGGCCGCGCCTTTCCCATCACCCAGCCGAAGCCAAAACGGAAACCGCCAGCGCAGCGAACGCGCTACCGAGCGAAAGCGCACACGTTGTCGAAGGCATGACCCCACTCGATCAATCGCGTCCGCAAACGTCCCCCTCACAGGGGATGGTTCGTAACCGATGCGCAACCAGCCGCATCCTGCGGCACCCGCCCATGGTTGTATACCCGAGAGGACACCGCGCCTCGGTCTGGCGGGCCGACTGCCTGCTCCACCCCTCTATCCCCCCGGGTGATGAGCACTGCCAAAGGGCGTCGGCCCGCCACCGCCCTCCCTTGGCTGGAGGCCACGATGACTCAGCACCGCGCCGACTGGCTCGCATCCGCCGCCGGCCTCGAATGCCCGTGCACCTCCCCCGACGAAGACGACTGCGGGGTGTGCGGGGAGAACTGCTCCTGCCACTGGGTCCGCTTGCGCGCGCTACCGGGCGTCGTCCTCACTTACGAGAACCAGTACCGACCCGGGTCCTCTCCCGGCGTCTGGCTGACCTCCGGCCGGGCCTGGACCATCACCACCCTCGCCACCATGGGAGACCTCGCCACCCGGGTGCTGCGGGACACCCTGGCTCAGGTCGACTCCGACGACGCCTACGAGTGGCGCGTCCTCGTCTGGGACGGCCGGCACCGCTTCGGCGACGCGGTCGTCCGCACCGAAGAGGAGCTGACCCCGTGAGTACCGCCCCCGCGCTCCGCAAACAGGGCAACGTCCTCTGATCCCGTCCGTTGACCGTCACGTTCAAACGGAAGTACCAGAAGGTGTTTCGGGCGAAACACCTTCCTGGCTCATGAACAAGCCGTCCTTGCCTAACATGCCTGCACTCATGATCAGTGTCCTGAGCTGCGCAAAGAAGCTCCGCCGCTCTAGGTAGCACGCGTGGCGGCTTTTGGGCTCACCTTGGCTGGATGCCTCACAGTTCCGCAGTGCCGCCGCCCAGCAGGTACACCGTCACCGGACAGTTGCAGTCGCCCATGTAGTCCCCGCACCCCGGACAGGCCGCGCAGTATCGGTTCCCGCACCCGCAGTACGGCGCGCACGCAACCGCCTCGCCGTCCCCGGCGTCATCCTCGTCGTCCATACCCCGACGATCGGCCCCGACCGGCGCACGCGCCTCCCGGCCAGCGCCATTCCAGGCCCCCCCGTCCCCGACCGTCGGCCTGCACAGGACACGCCCCGGGCGGGTCAGTCGCTGCGCCGAAGAGCCTTCAGCACCAAGGGACGGGACATCGCGCCACGGACACGTTCGGCGAGTTCGTTGGCGCTGGCGCCGGTCCTCGCCTGCTCGGCCCGCAACGAGGCGCCCAGCAGGGCGCGGGCCTTCTCGACCTGATCGAGCGCGTCCAGGACGGAGTCGACGGCGTCCGTGACGCCGGGGGGCGACTCGGGCGTGGTCAACGTCTTGACCACTTCAGCGGCGGGCCCGGGGAGGTCCGGCTTCACCGCTGCCCCGGCCTGGGGGTGGTCAACGTCTTGACCGGCCGTCGCGGATTCGCCCGGATACCGGTAGCCGGAGAGATCGACAACTGCCCGCTGCCACGGAGCGGGCTCGGGGTAGCCGATGGACCCCGGGTCGGACAGGCCGCGGTTGACCTCGTCGCGGTCGAAGCGTGCCGGGTCGTACCTGTGCAGCCCCCACTCGCGCAGCTCGCGATAGCGGGGACCCTTGCGCGCCCGGATCGCCCGCAGCGTGCGTTCGTACCCGAGCGGACCGCCGCAGTCCTCGGGCGGGCAGGCCCGGCGGCCGGCACTGCACCTGGGGTAGCAGGTGCTCGGGGCGGGCCGGTGAATTTTCTCCACGATGATGTGGTGGGTCCAGTGGTCACCGAAGTCGTACACGTACCCCGCGCCGCTGCCTACTTCGGGCAGCACCTCGGCCACCGTGTGGGCGGAGGGCTCGTGGCCGTTGTGCCCGTACGTCTCCCACTGGGCGCCGAACTCGTACAGATGGGCGTCGTCCCACCCCATGGCGACCTGGATGACGGCATGCAGCCCGGACAGCGGAGTGCGCGAGTGGACGTGGATACGCCGCCACACCACCGGCTCGATATCCGGCATCGACACTCGAAGTTGGTGCACCGTCTCCACGGGGCCAACCGTATCGGCAGGGGCCAACACACCGCCATCTGCGGCTCCTGGCAGACTTCTTCCCAGCATCCCCCCGTACGGCCCGACCGGACCACCGAGAGGACAGCCCGATGACCGGACCCGACTGCACCGAGGCGTACGCCGCCGTGGAGAAGGCGTCGGCCTCCCGCCGCTCGCTGTACGCGCCGAGCATCCTGGAGCACGCGGCACGGCTGCTCACGACCCTGTGGTCTGCCGGCGAGCAGCACGGCATCACCCCGGACGACTGGAAGCGGACGACCGACCTGGCGGGCGGCACGCTCGACGTCGTCGCCCGCCCGTACGAGTACGAGAGCACCCTCACGCCCGAGCGCACCGTCGAACAGATCATCTCCCTACAGGGCCACCTCGTAGCAGCTCTGAAGGAACTCGGGATCACCGCCCGCCTCGGTGACGCGGGCGTCATCGTCGGGCGCGGCCCCGACACCCCGCCCGGCGGCTACCACGGCGACGCCGACATCGACGTCCGCATCCACAGCGACGGCGGCTGGGCGTTCGCGGCCGCCGCCCCCTACGCGTCCGTCATGCCGATCGTCGCCCCGGCCTCCGAGGCCGGGGCATCGGAAGTCGCCGGGATAGTCGCGGCCTTCGTGCGCGGCGAACTCGGCAACGTCCTGCGCCGCTGATCACCCGGCGGTCCCACCGGCGCCCTTCCCGGCTCGCCGCTGCTCGCCGCGCCCCGGCCGCCGGGCCGTGCCGGTTGCTCCAGGTCGTCGTCGGCGAAAGGGCTGGGGGAGAGGCTGACGCCGTCGGCGGTGAGCCGGGGGGCGAGGTGGGCGAGCCCGGGGTGGAGTTCGGCGACTGAGCGTACGACCCGGCGGGGTTCGGTGTCCGCGGTGAGGGGTTTGCCGTAGCGGGAGGTGAGCAGCGGTCCGGTGCCGGGTCCGCTGTGGGGCTGGCGGTGGGCGCGGTGGGGTCGGTAGCTGTTCAGGGCTTCGACGGCTTCGGGGGGCCATTCCCAGGGGGTGCGGTCGAACCAGCCGCCTTTGACCGGGACGCGGGAGACGGTGCGGTGCTGCTCCGGGTAGGTGCGGTCGATGTGGAGGCCGCAGACCTGCCCGGGGCGGAGCCGGGCGAGGAGGAGGTAGAGGAGGAGGCGGTCGCGGGGGGTGGCCCAAAGGTCGGCGGCGGAGCGCAGCATGCCGGCTTCGCGGAGGGTGAGGGTGATCCGGCGGGGGAGGTCGCTGGTGGCGGGTGGCCGGATCGCGGTGACGGGGTTGCCGGGGACGATGCGCCAGGTCCGGGCGTGCTCGTAGAAGGCGTAGAGGGCGGCTCGGCGCCGCGCCCGGGACCGGGCGGCGCCCGTCTTCCACTGGTTGAGCCAGGTGTCGACGTGCAGGGGGGTGGCCTCCCAGATCAGCGGCCCGGCGAAGGGGATCCAGCCGAGCGGCGGCGGGGGCCGGTCGAACGGTACGGCGGCGCGGGCGGCGGTGTCGCGGGCGAGCCGCCAGTCGGCGAGCTTGATGAGGTCGAGGGAGTAGCCGTCGGGGGTGAGCTGGCCGAGGTCGCGCCGATAGTTCTCGGCGGACTCGGGGCCGTAGGTCCGGTCGGCGCCGTATATCTTGCCGGTGGCGAGCCAGTCCTCACGCACGGCGTACGGGTCGGGGCCCGGTGCGCCGTGCTGCTCGACCGCGTGCTGCCGGACGGGCCCTCCGTGCCGGTCCGGGCCGTCGGCCATGGTCTTTCACCCCTGCATCTCTATGTCGGATAACGGGCGGCACACCACCCACTGACCTGCTGGGTGGTCACGGTACCGGGAAATGTGCGGGAGGGGGCCGCGCGTGTGCGGGCCGGGAAGGGGTGTGCCGCCCGTTATCCGACATAGAACAGGTAGCTGGCCGGGCCTCATGAAACTGCCGTACCCGCGACCCTTGATCGCCTCCCAGACACGCCGGAAGAGGCGTCGCCAAGGTGAGCCCGAAAGCCGCCGCCGGGGAGGCCGAAACCTGCCCGCCCGGCCTGCGGCGGGCGGCATAGTGCACAGGTGACCGTGACACCGAACCGCTCGGACCTGCCCGCCCGCCGGCGCCGCCACGCGCGGCTGATCGCCGCCCTCACCGAACTGATCGGCGCGTGTGCCGAAGCGGCGCGCGCGGTGTACTGGCCACTCGCCACCGCCCCGCCCGGCCAGGATGCCGTGACGGTCGACCTCATGCCGCTCAAGAAGCTCTCCCGCAGCGCGCCCCTCCTGCTGGACCACGCCCGCGGTGAGGACCGGGCCCGGTGGCCCACCGCCGTCGCACGGGAGCAGGAAGCCGCCGCGCGCACCGACGCCGCGCGGCACGTCGTGGCGCGGGCACAGGACTTCCTGAAGGGGCCTCCCGGGCCGCCCGGTGCCGTGCCGCTGCCGACGGCGGAGCACGCTGCCGCAGCGGAACTGATCAGTGCGGGCGACGAGGTCGCCGCGTCATGGCGGCGCGACCCCGAGCAGGCCGTCGCCCTGGTGCGCGAACTGGCGGCCGCCGGCGAACTCTCCGTGGACGAAATCCTCGACGCGGCGGTCGAGTCCACCATGCTGACCGGGCTGGTGGCGCTCAACGACGCCCCCGACGCGCCCGACCCGAGTGCTGCGGCGGAACGGTGCGTGAGAGCCACCCCCTACCTGGCCCTGGCCGTGACCCTGGCATCCGTCGACCTGGACTGACCGGCACGGGAGCCTGCCCACCCCCTTCCGGGACGTACGGCACCCCGGGTTGGCCCCGCCAGCGGGGGCAGCCAGAATCACTGTCCATGAACGAAACCCACTGGACGGCGATATCCGCCGTGGCGACGGCGTGCGCGTTCGGCGTCGTCGCCTGGCAGTCCGCCCTCACCCGCCGGGCCCTGAAGGTCTCGCAAGCCGCCCTGCGCATCTCCCAATCGGCCCTCCAGACCTCCCAGACCGTCGCCCTGGACACAGCCCGCTCCCGCCTCGACGCCGGCGCCCCCCAGGTCACCGTCCGCCTCATTCCTCCCGTGTGGCCGCCGCTCGCGGCCTCGGTGACCGGCGGCATGCCGGTCGACCCCTGGCCCTCTGGGCACTCCTGGCACTTCCCCCAAGACCAGCACCACAGCATCGTCCTCCAGGCCGCAGTCGTGGTGGAGAACCATTCCGGCTGGCCCGTCCAGGCCGCTTTCGACGGGGATCTGATCGTCTCCACGGGCACGGACCTGCGCATCACCCCAGCACCGACACCGGTCATCGTGCCCGGCCGCGACTCCTCCGGCACCCCGGGCACCATCCGGGTCTACCTCCAGAAGACGTTCACCATCCTCCAGCTCTCCGAGAACCACGACGCCCACGAGAACGACCGGCAGCTCCCGCACCGCGTCACCGGCACCGTCACCGTCCACGACGACCGCGACAACGGCACCGAGGACACCTGGAACCTCCTGCTGACCGGACACCCCGTCACACCCAACCCGGACCGGGGCAGTGTGTGGTTCGTCGTCCCGGAAGACATCAACGGGCGCTCGGGGCTGCGGAGCCTCACCTACGATCTCCTCCCGCCCCGCGAACGCGCCTACTGGGTCTCCCGCCGACGCCGAACCGCCCTGGACGAGGCCCCTCCCAGGCAGGTCGGGTAGCCCGGCATGCCGACATTCCAGGATCGGCACCGCACTGCCGGTACCCACACGTACCCTGTCGAGGCAACCACTTCCGAGAGGGTATTGACATGAGCGCTCAGGAACACGGCCTCGTTCCGTCAGTCGCGGGAGGTCTGGACAAGACCGTCGTAGAGGTTGAGCTGGAGCCGTTGCTGGCCCCCACCCACGAGCGTGTGCAGCTACTCGACCTGGACTCTCAGCCGTCTCTTTCGAGTATCCCGGAGATGAACACGTACAAGCCGATCATCATCGACACCCCGGGGTTCTAGGCGAACCCGGACCGCCGCGTCCTGACGCCCCCACCTGGGCGGTGCCCGGCCTCAGCTCGGCGGCGATGCCGCGGTACGCCCTCCATCTCCGCCCACGCGAAGACCATGGTCCGCAGGACGGGGTCAGCGGAGGGCGGGGGTCAGGACATGCGCTACGAGGATGGACGCCCAGCCGAGGACGATGCACACCGACAGGGTGACGGCGCTCATCAGTGCCATCGTCCGGCGCAGAGGGGTCCGCGGGGTCAGGGCGTAGGCGCCCCTGAGGGAGGGGTGGGAGGGACGGCGGCCCTGGTGCGGGATGAAGTCGTCAGCCATGGCCTCCCCCGGTAAGCAGGGTTGCTGCGGCCACGGCCAGGATGGTGCCGGACGTGCACGCGGCGAGTACGTACGCCGTGGTGACGGCGGTGGTCTCCAGGATGGTGCCGTACCGGTCCCACCAGGCGAGGAAGGGCAGGGGGGCGCGTTCACGCATGTGGTGTCTCCGCCGGGGCGGGCTGGTGCGGGGCGCGGGGGCGGACCATCGTCGGGTCGGCGCCGTACTCATCCGCGTAGAACGGTTCGCGGGGGCGGGCGCGGGGCGCCGGCGGGGTGGGCCGGGTCATGCAGCGTTCGGCGCGCTCGATCCGGCGGGAGATGCGTACGGCGGCGGCGAGCCCGAGGCCCAGTCCGCACGCGAAGATGACGCCGAGTCCGAAGGCCAGCGCGGCGGTCAGTGCATATGCGGAAGCGTCCATAGCGCAAGGGTCACCCCGGCGCACGAGGGGCGCAGCCGTACGGGGTCCGAACGTGTCGTCAGGGGGACGTGGGCGTGTCGCTGCTGGTCAGGGCATGCGCGAGGCGTGTCGTCAGGTGGCAGGCGTTGCCGCGCAGGACGGTCGCGACGCCCGCGACGGTGGTGTGGTCGGTGTCCCGGTTGAGGGCGGCGTGGAGAAGGACGGCCGCGGTTTCGGCGGCGAGGCCGGCGTAGCGGATGTCGTCGGCGGCTTCGGGCGGACGCTGCCGGGTGGTGGAGAGTTTGATGACGGCGTCGCGCATGGATTCGAGGCTCTGGATGAGCAGGGCGAGATCGGCGTTGAGGGGGACCGCGACACCGGTCAGGGATGTGGGGGTGTTCATGGAAGGGGTGCCGTCCGGAAGAGGCTGTGGAGGGCCAGGGACAGGGCACGGAGGGGGCCGAACTCGGCGTGCGCGAGGGCGGCCGTCACCTTCGGATCCGGGAGCGGGGCAGGGGGGATCAAGACATGCCTGTGGCTGCCCGGGATCAGGGCGGTAGGGGTTTGGGTGCTCATGAGCCGATTGTGCCCTGTGGCGGGCTGTGAGGGCCCGTGCCGTGCCGGGAGGGCGAGGCCCAGCGGCATGGGGGTGCCCCCGGCGCCGGGGTGGCGGCCGGGGGCACCCGGAAGACAATTTGTCTTCGGACCTACTTCTTCTTGCGGGCGGCGCCCTGGCGTTCCTTGAGCTGGGCCTCGTAGCGGTCGAGCAGGGTCCGGGACTCCTTGATCATTGTCGCGAGCTGCTTAGGCTCGGCGGTGGCGAGCTGGTCGCCGAGCGGCTTGAGCCAGAGGGCTGCCCACTCCTTCGGCGTCGGGTCCGGCTTCGGGTCCTTCGCCAGTTCTGCGGTCTCCTTGGTGCCGGCCTTGAGGTAGCTCAGCTGGACCGCCGCCTGCACCAGGGCGCGGGCGCTGGTCGAGCCCGCCTTCTCGGCCCTTTCCCAGGTCGCCAGGACGGCTTCCGCTCCGGCCTGATGCCCAGCCTCGACCTCTTCGGGTGTGTGCTTCTTCGGGTCGAGGCCGCCGCCCAGGGCCTTGTAGACGCGCTCCAGGGCGCGCACCGGCCCTTCGCGCAGTTCCTTCGCGGTGACATCTCTCAGGATGTCGATGATCGGCAGAGCTCGGATGCACTTGTTGACGTAGTCCGCGCCGTACCCGAGCTGCTTTTTGCAGTAGTCATCGAAGGACTCGAACTTGCGCTCCGGGTCCTTGTTCCACAGCTCCTCCTCCCGGATCGGGAGGGCCGCCCAGCCGATGTAGCGGACCTTCTCCCGGTAGGTGAGTTCCTGGAGCAGCGCGAGGTTGCGGTCCGCGCCCGAGATGATGGTCTCGTAATGCTCCAGCTGCTCGGCCGGAGTCGCCTCCGCCGGAGGGTGGACCATCTCGGGCAGCCTGGGAAGCAGCCGCACGCGCTGGGCGGCCAGGACCTCCCTGGAGCCAGCGAAGACGAGTTCGGTCGACGCGGGAGCAGACGGCGGTTCTGCGGCCGCCTCGTCGGGCTCCTGGTGCACGGTCTCGGAGATTACCTCGCCCTCGATCATCTCCGGCGGGGCATCCGGGGCCCGCTGGTCGGGCACGGCGGCCTCGGGGGCCACGTCGTCGACCGGCTCGGCGGGCGGCCACGACGCATCGACCGGTTCGATCGGCGGTGCCTCTTCGACCACCGGGGCCTCGACCACTGGGGCCTTGTTCCGGAGGTTGCTAACGATGCTGGAGAGACCCTGCTGACGGCCCATGCGTGTCACGACTTACCTGCCTTCATGTTGCGGGGCCGGCGCTGCTGCACGCGGTTCGCGAGTACCTGTTCCATCTCCTGGACGCGAGGGCCCAGGAGGCTGATGCCGAGTTCCAGACCGAGCCGGTAGAAGTCCAGCGCGGCGTTGAGTTCCATTCGGTTCTGCTTGTACTGGGTGCACAGGATCCCGTACATGGAAGCGTTGCTGTGCACCTTGAAATGCCGGATCGTGCTGTTGGCCCGGGGCCAGCCGTTGTCATCGATGAACGTGATCGCGGCATCTCGGTCGGGGTGCTTCTCGTGCGAACCGTCGCGGGGCTCCCAGTTGTTCACCACCACGATGAACTTGGCGCCAAGGGGCTTGAGGACGTACTCGATCGTCTCGAACGTCGGCTCCCATGACATGGGCTCACTCTCCATCGGCACGATGACGGTGTGAGCCTGCTTGAACAGCGCCCGCATGAGAACCGCTGTCCAGCTGTCCTTTCTGAGCGCCTTGTCGTTCGTCAGCTCCATCCAGCCGGGCGTGTCCACGAACACGTGCTGGTAGGGCAGTTCGCGCAGGTAGTTTATGTCGTCCAGCGTCTTGACGAAGTTTGCCGGGGCGCTGCCCGGAACCGGTACGGGTTCCTGATCGAGGCCAAGGAGCACTGTCGGGCCCAGGTCGAGGCTAGGGCTCGGGATCAGGTGGCGGGGCATCCCTGGGACAGGGGAAGCCGAGTGCCCGTCGAGTTCGAGCTGCATGTAGTCGAAGGGCTTCTTGTCAACCCGGTTCATCCAGAACCCGAGCGACCCCTGAGGGTCAGCGGAGAGGGCCGCGACGGAGGGTGCTCCGGTCTCGGGGTCGGCGCCGAGAGTCTCGGCGGTTACTGCGGACAGCTGGGCGACGACGGTGGATTTACCCACGCCACCCTTGCGGTTCACGATGAGATGAACTCTCGCCAT